>CAMYOR010000164.1 GCA_947278105.1 uncultured Tissierellia bacterium | reverse complement strand
CGAGCTCCTGAGATGTCTCGTGGGCTCGGAGATGTGTATAAGAGACAGGTCCTGGAGTCCAACTTCATCAAAGAACACGCCCCCAAATACAACATCATCCTTCGTGACGACAAGCAGTATCCCTTTATTAAAGTAACTCGGGAAAAATTTCCCCGGCTTCTGAAAGTCCGCCGGATTGAAGATGACGGAGCTGCTTATTTCGGCCCTTATCCCAATGCCTATGCCGTTAACGACATCATCCGCCTCCTTCAGAGAGTGTACGGGATCCGGACCTGCAGCCTGGACCTGGAGGCCGGCCAATCCCTTTCCCGCCCCTGCCTGAACTATTTTATCGGCCAGTGCCCGGCCCCCTGCGTGGGGGAGGCCGACGAAGAAGCCTACCTATTAAAAATTCAAAGGATCAAAGACTTCTTAAAGGGGAAGGACGGACCGATCCGGGATCAGCTCAAAGAAAAAATGAAGGAAGCTTCGGACTCCCTTCATTTTGAGCGGGCGGCCCACTTTCGGGACGACCTGCTCCATTTGGATGCCCTTCAGGAAAGGCAAAAAGTCACTTTTACCAGCGGTAAGGATGCCGACTTTATCGCCTTTGCCCGGGGCTCGGCCCAGATTACGGTTGAGGTTTTCTTTGTCCGGGACGGAAAGGTCGTCGACCGAGTCCACTTCTCCATGGAGGCCCCTTTCCAGGAAGAAGCGGAAGAGATCATTTCTTCTTTTTTAAAGCAGTTTTATTCGGAAGCGGCTTATATTCCGGGGGAAATCCTGGTGGAAACCGAGCCTTGCGACCGGGCGGCCATTGAAGAGTACCTTTCCGGCCGCATGGAAAGAAAGGTTCGCATTCGCGTTCCGCAGAGGGGAGATAAGAAAGACCTCCTTGATACGGTCCGGGGCAATGCCGAAGAGGCTTTGATTCAAAACGAAGAAAGAAGAGCTCGCAGAGAAAGAAATAAGGATCAGGGAATTCGGGCCCTGGAGGATCTCCTGGGTTTAAAGAACCTTTCCCGGATCGAAGCCTATGATATCTCCAACCTTTCCGGAGTGCAGAATGTCGGCTCTATGGTGGTCTATGAAAGGGAGAGAAAAAATCCCAAAGAGTACCGGAAATTTCGAATTCGTTCGGTCGATGGACCGGACGAATACGCCTCCCAGAGGGAGATGCTTTCTCGCCGCTTTGACCATGGCCTCGAGGACCGGTCTTCCGTAAAGTCACCCGAAACAGGATTCGGCGTCTTTCCCTCCCTGATCCTTATGGATGGGGGAAAGGGTCAGGTCCACCTGGCCCAGGAGATTCTCCAAAAGCGAGGCCTCTCGATTCCTGTCGCAGGCCTAATTAAGGATGACAGCCACCAAACCCGATCCATTTTTTATGAAGAAAAAGAAATCCCTCTGGACCGGACCTCGCCTCTATATCGGTATCTTTATGCCGTCCAGGAAGAAGTTCACCGATTTGCCATCTCCTACCACCGACAGGTTAGAAGCAAGGACATGGTCCGTTCAGAGCTAGATGAAATCAAGGGGATCGGGAAAAAAAGAAGGCTGGGTCTTTTGCGGGCCTTCGGGTCGGTGGAAAATATTAAAAAGGCTTCGGCCGAAGAACTTGCCCAGGCCGAGGCCATGACCCTAAAATCCGCCCAAAGGGTTTATGACCATTTTCACCAGAAAGCCCCTTCCGGGGAAGAAGGAGAGGAATAACCATGCTCAATGAGGGACAGGCGCTGCCTTTAAAACCGGTAAAACTCAAGGATCTTGTTCAATATATGGACCTTGAAATCGTCCACAGGAGTCGGGACTTTGACCGGGTCCTCCTTTCGGAGGGGGAATCCAACCGGCCGGGCCTCCAGCTGGCCGGTTACCTTGAGCATTTCCCCTGGACCCGGATCCAGATCATTGGCCGGGCTGAATACCATTACTATTCTCAGCTCGACCCTCGGACCCGGTACGAGCGGTTTCGGGGAATTTTTTCCTATCCCATTCCAGCGGTCATTTATTCCTACTCCCAGCCGATTACCCAGGAGATTTTGGACCTAGCTACTTATTATAATAAGACGGTCCTGCGGACCCCTCTTCCGACAACAAAATTTATCGCCTCCTTGAATCAGGCCCTGGAAATCCTCATGGCCGAAGAAATTCAGATTCACGGGGGGCTCCTTGACGTCTTCGGGACCGGTGTCCTCATCCGGGGGAAATCCTCCGTCGGAAAGTCAGAAACGGGTTTGGATCTCGTGATTCGCGGCCATCGGCTGGTAGCGGACGACGTGGTCAATATCAAAAAGATCGACAAGAGGCTGATAGGCTCTTGCCCGGAGAACATCCGCTATTATATGGAAATCCGCGGCCTGGGTATCTTGGATATCCGCCGGCTCTATGGGATCGGGTCCGTGAAGGAAGATTCCAGCGTGGATATCGTGATCAATCTTGAGGCCTGGGACAATAACAAGGAGTATGACCGCCTGGGCTTGGATGAAGACCATACCGAAATTCTCGGGGTAAGCCTGCCCCAGGTCCTCATCCC
>CAMYOR010000163.1 GCA_947278105.1 uncultured Tissierellia bacterium | reverse complement strand
CACTTTTTGGGGTTTGGGGTGGAATTGAACAGGATTTTTGATAAATATTTAACGAAATTTCGGCTTTTCTTCCACCCCAATTGGCGTTTTCATGGGTTTAGGGTGGAATGGGGTTCCACCCTAAATGGCACTTTTGGGGGTTTGGGGTGGAGTTTTCATTGTTAAGTTTTTAACAGGACCCTTGGCTTGCTCGAAATGAACTCTCCACTCTACCCCAATTGGCGCTTTTCGGCGTTTGGGGTGGAGTGGGGTCTTATTTTTGCTAAAACATTAGCAATGTCACCGGGCCTGCCGGCCGGCGGGCGCTTTTTATTCTTCTCGCTTCTCTTTTCTTTGTTCGAGAAGGAGGTAGAGAAGATAGATCAGAAGGGCGATGGCGACAAAGAGGCAGGCGTAGAAGCCGCGTTTCCAGAAGGTCGTTGGAATTTCCATTTGAAGGGTCGGCTCTGGGATGGCATCTTCATAGGGTACTCGATGGCCACGGACGAGGAGCCGGTGGGAGTTGATCATGTAGGGGGTGCAGGTGAGAAGGGTCATGTAATCCTTCCCTTCCACCACCAGGACCGGTTCGAAGTTGGAGGGTTCGACGGTCAGCTTCTGATCGACTTCATAGGCCAGGGTCTCATGGAAATTTCTAAAGTAAAAGATGTCTCCTTTTTGAAGCCTGTCCAGGTAACGGAACATGACCGCCTGAGGAAGGCCCCGGTGGGCTGTGATAACGGCATGGGTGGATTTCCCGCCGACGGGAAGGGAGGTCCCTTCCAGGTGGCCGGCCCCGTCTTCCAAAACCTGTGGCGAGGATCCCGCCCGAACGGGAAGATCGACATTGATGGAAGGAACGATGATGTGGCCAATCATCTGGTGGACTTCCAACATATGGGCATAGTTGATAATACTTTCTTTTTCCTTATTGGTATAGGGATCCGCCAGGCGGGAGGGGTCCAGGGTGTGATTATAGGTGACGGCCAGGTCCATCCGGCGCTTAACTTCTTCTTCCGAGAGGGTGTCCGCCTCCCGGGTGAAGTCCTGGATTTTCTGCTTTGCATCCACGGAATAGTACCAGTCCGAGAACATGGGATAAAAGAGGATAGCAAGGCCCAGGATCAGAAGGATGAAGGGCAGAATTTTCCGAAAGGCGCGATTACGACTCATCGTCCGAACCTCCCTCCTCATCATCGGCATAGAAATCGGAATCAAGGTCCAGATCGCCGATAAAGGGCCAGTCGGCATTGTCATCGTCCTCATCCCCCCGCCATTTTCTCCGCTCCCTTTCCATGGCCCTATTTTCATAGGTGGCGGCCAGCCTTTCTTTTTTCTGCTTTCTCTTAATGCGGAAGATCAGGATCAAAAGGAGAATAATAACCCCAATGGCTATGTAGAAGTACCTCTGGTAGCGGAAGTTTGTCCGGTTCATCTCGATGTTCTGCTCTTCGACGGCCTGGACATAGGGAACCCGGTGACCTCGGATAATGAGCCGGTGGGTGTTGATGCCGACCGGAGTACAGGTCAGAAGGGTCATATAGTCATGGCCAGGGACAATCAGGAGTTTGGAAAAATCGTTGGGGTTGATGACGTCGATATGGTCCACCTGATAGGCCAGGGTTTCTTTGACGTTGTGAAAATAAAACTTATCTCCCAGCTTCACCTTATGAAGGTCGGTGAAAAGGCGGACCTGGGGAAGGCCAGAATGACCCGTGATGACGGCATGGGTGGAATTTCCCCCAATCGGAAGGGAGGTGCCTTCCAGGTGACCGGCAGCGGTCTGAAGGACATCTTCGGAGGTGCCGGCAAAAACAGGAAGGTTGATGGCTGCGGTGGGAACCTCGATGACGCCGATTTTCTGGTGGACTTCCAGCATTTTTGCATAGTGGGCAATGCCCTTGGCAATATTGTCTTCCCCATAGGGATCCTTGTCGACGACATTTTGCAGGGAGCGGTTATAGGCCTCGGCGAGCTTTATCCGTTCGTTGATTTCTTCGGGGGAAATGTCCTGGCGGGCAGCCTTAAATTCAGTAACCTGGTTGTTCTGATCAATTCGGTAGTACCAATCGGAAAAATAGGGGTAAAGTATGAAGGCCAGGCCGGCGATGAGAATCAGCCAGCCGATGACGTTGACCCATTTTCTTCGCTTATTTTTTCTTGTCTTTTTCGGACTATTCATGGGACTTCCTTCTTGCAAGGTCGAAAATTCGGCGGACTTTTTTGCCGGTGAAGTGTTTGAAAAGATATTTTAACTTTATCATAAAAGTCGGGTTTTCCGCTTTTTCTTATTGATTTTTCTGAGGTTTTTTTGGGGGGCTACCCGGGGAAGATTAGTCCCTGGACCACTGGGGTGCGGGATGAGAGGAGTGGCGGAAAGAATGAGGG
The DNA here is from genome assembly GCA_947278105.1 of uncultured Tissierellia bacterium. Lineage (GTDB taxonomy): Bacteria > Bacillota > Clostridia > Tissierellales > Peptoniphilaceae > CABTZP01. The sequence continues at coordinate 153 of CAMYOR010000163.1, read as the reverse complement.
GTCCCGAAGTTGGTATTGCTGAGTGCCCGGCAAGGCCCCGGGGAGTGTAGAGTGTGTGCGATTGTTTATTATTTAACGGCGTGTGGGGCCTCGGGGAGGGGCCGAGCCGGGGCCTGGGGGCGGAGGCTGATATCGCAGAGAGCCCGGCGAGGC
>CAMYOR010000162.1 GCA_947278105.1 uncultured Tissierellia bacterium | reverse complement strand
GGATAAAGCAGGAGGGCACCAGATACCTTCCGAAAAGATAACCGGAAGAGGTCATGGCATTTAAAGCAAGAGCGCTTCCCGCCATTAAAATCATCATTTCCTCCGGCCGAATCCGCCCTCTTTTTCTAGGAAGGATCAGCCGTAAGAAGTAGTAAAGATCACAAGCAAAGACGGCCAAAAAGAAGAGGATCCCCGCAGGAAGGCCGATGCTGTAGGCCAGCTGGATAAAGATATTGTGGGCCCCGTGGGAACGGTTATGGCGGGTGGAGAAGGTGATAAATAAAGTCTCCGTTTTATGGCCAATGAAGCGAAGGTGGCGGATAAAAATTTTCCAGATTTCAATCCTTCCCGAAGTAAAATTCAGGAGATCATGGTCCCCCAGCCCTTTGATGTAGTAGCGAAAAGAGGATTCCAGCTCATCATCCATCGCCGCCAACGGATCGTAGAGGTACTGTTCATAAAAAGTGGAGCCGCCCCCGTAAAAAGCCTGTTCAAAGCGAGGCTTTCCGTAGATGAAAATAAGGTAAGTCATCAGAGCCGCAAAGGCCATAATGGCGACGGCGGAGCTTAGATCCTTCAATATCCTTAAAAAACACCTAAAAGAGCGGGCCTTATTTTTTTCAGGGGCCCCGCTCCCTTTTTTATAGTGGTCTTGGATCTTTTGAAGAGAAAAAATCAAAGCCAGTAAAATCTCCCCGGCAACGCAGACAATGGAGGTCCTTGAAGTTGTGCAAAAGGTAATAAAGGCCACCGAGCCCAGGAGGGCCAGGTTAAGAACTTGGATGATTTTCTGTGCCCGGCTCAGGCTATCCATTTGATCCCGGGTCCGGCAGAGAAAGTAGAGGATGGAAGCGGAAACGGCCGTCAGATAATAGCCCATCAGATTAGGATTTCCAAAAAGGCCGGAGTTTTGAAAAAGAGTAAATTCCGGGCCGAGGAAAAACATCATCAAAAGGACGATGAGGTAAGAAGCAAGAAAGCCCCCGGCAATCGTGGGAATGACCCGATCTTTATCGGAAAAAACCCCCATCCAATAATAGGGGATGACGACAAGACATTGCAAAGCCAGGGCCAAATAGCCCTTGACCTGAAAAATAAGGCTGTTGACCAAAAAACAAAAGCCGATAAAAATCAAGACCATCATCGGGGGACTTAGGAAAAACCGCAGAGTGAAATTTTCTTTTCGCATGGTGAGGGTTCCCACCGCCATCACGACCAGGGACCCGTTGACCAGGATCTCACGAAAATCCCACTTTCCAAAAAGCACATGGGAAAAAAGAGAACTCATGACAAACCAAGTAAAAAGGAGGACAGAGAGGAGAGTCTTTGTTTTCGGATTGATTTTTGAGTTCCATTCTTCTATTTTTTCAAAAATTTGAACCATGGGTTCTCCCTCAATTTTGTATTTTTTTATTTCTTTCAAATCGCATAACACTCATTCTAACATTTTAAGGGAGAGAAGGTTCATTTTTTGCCGGAGGAATATTTCGAATGGTTCGCAGGTAATAGACAAAGGACCAGAGACCGGCGAACATACAGACTCCCAGGGTGGTAATAGCGGCGCCGATCGATCCCATTTTCTGAACCATGATAAAGTTGCCGACCACATTTAAAAGCCCGGAAACCAGGGCAACGACAAAGTTAAAAGTGATTTTTCTCTGGGTGACCAAAAGGTTTCCGGCCAGGGTCCGAAAAGCGGCTTTAAAGAAATAGGAAACCATCAAAATCTGAAAGCAGGGAACTGCGTCCGCATACTGGTTTCCATAGACCGTTTGGATGATGTAAGGTGCAAGGGCCAGCATCAGCAGGGTGAGAATTCCATTTAAAATGGCATTCCATTTAAAAACCTGACGGAAGGTGGACCGGGTCCAGACTCCATCGGTCCGGTGAGCAGCAAAGTAGGGATAGATATAGACGACCAGGGCCGCCGGGATAAAGACGGCCGCCGTCGGGAAGGTGGAGGCAACCTTGTAGGAAGCCGTGACTTTCTCGTTGGGAATCACAATTCCGATCACAAAAATATCTAGGAGGTTTAAAAGTGAGGAGACTCCGTTGTTGCACATGGAAATAAAGGAAAGGTGGAAGAGGGTCTTTCGTGTGCCCGGGGAGAGGGTCGTTTTTTTTACCTGAATCTTGGCCTGGTAGAGACGGCCAATCAGAAGGAAGGTCAGAATAAAGGCCAGGTAATGGCCGATAATCAGGCCCTTGACCTGGAAAAGGATGGATCCTAATACGGACCCGGCCAGGACAAAGACGGCATTGATCGTTGTAGCATAAGCGTATTCCCGGTTTTTAAAGGCAGAGCGGAGGTAAATTTGCTGGAACTGGAAAAAAATTTCCACCAGGGGGAAAAAGGCCATAAGGATAAAGTAGGGACGGGCGGCGGGAAGGGATAGCTTCGCAAAAGAGGCAACCAAGAGGATCACCAGAGACATCGCCAGGTTAAAGAGGATCCCAAAACGGGTCCCATAGGCAAAGATCTGCTCCCGCCGTTCAGGATCTTCAGCATTTTCACTGCAAAGCTGGAAGGCGCCAGAAACCATCCC
>CAMYOR010000161.1 GCA_947278105.1 uncultured Tissierellia bacterium | reverse complement strand
GGATATGACCTGCCGTTTTAAGACAATGCAGGGCTATAAGGTCCGCCGCAAGGCAGGATGGGATACCCATGGCCTTCCCGTGGAAATTCAAGTCGAAAAAGAGTTGGGTTTTCATAATAAGCAGCAAATTGAAGATTATGGGATCGAAAAATTTAATGAAAAGTGCCGGGAATCGGTTTTCATGTACAGCGACCTCTGGAAGGAAATGTCTGAACAGATGGCCTATCTCTGTGACATGGAAAACCCCTATATTACCCTGAGCAATGATTATATTGAAACCGTCTGGCATCTTATCGACCATTTCTTTAAAGAAGGCCTGGTTTATAAGGGAGCAAAGATTCTTCCCTATTGCCCCCGATGCGGGACTGGCCTTGCTTCCCATGAGGTCGCCCAGGGCTACCAGGAAGATAAGGTAACCACGGTTTATGCTAAGTTCCCCGTGAAGGGAAGGGACCATCTCTACTTCCTTGCCTGGACGACAACCCCATGGACCCTTCTTTCCAACGTTTCTCTGACGGTTCATCCGGATGTGGACTATGTCTTAGTTCAGCAGGGAGAAGACCAGCTGATTCTAGCAAAGGATCTGATGAAAACCGCCCTTCGTAAGGAATACGGGGAAGTGAAAATCCTAAAAGAGATGAAGGGAAAAGACCTGGAATATACTGAATACGATCAGCTTTTGCCCTTTATTAAGGTCCCGGGCAAGGCTTTCTTTGTAACCTGCGCAGACTATGTCACCACGACGGACGGAACCGGTGTGGTCCATACAGCCCCTGCCTTTGGCGAGGACGATTATCAGACGGGCCTGCGCTACAAGCTTCCCTTTGTTCAGCCGGTCGGTTCCGACGGTGCCTTCAATGACGGGCCCTACAAAGGAACCTTTGTCATGGATACAGACCCGGATGTCATTCAATATCTGGCTGAACATGGCTATCTCTATGCGAAGCAGAAGATCGTTCACAATTATCCCCATTGTTGGCGGTGCCATACTCCTCTTATCTATTATGCAAAGCCATCTTGGTACATCAAGATGTCCGAATACCGGGAGGCCCTGGTTCGGGAAAATAACAAGGTAAACTGGGTCCCCGATTATATCGGTCAGGGCCGGTTTGGAAACTGGCTGGAAAATCTCAAAGATTGGGCCATTTCCCGTTCCAGGTACTGGGGAACGCCTTTAAATATATGGGTTTGTCCCGACTGCGGACACGCAGAATCTATTGAATCAAGAAAGGAACTTCGAGAAAGAGCCCAGGAGGAGGTTGGCCCGGATATTGATCTCCACCGGCCCTATGTCGATCGGATTCACCTGACCTGCCCGAAATGCGGAGGGACCATGAACCGGGAGGCCGATGTTTTGGATGTCTGGTTTGATTCTGGTGCCATGCCCTTTGCCCAGCTCCATTATCCTTTTGAACACCAGGGTGAGCTGGACCAGTATTTTCCAGCAGACTTTATCTGTGAGGGCATTGATCAAACCAGGGGCTGGTTCTATACTCTTATGGCAATTTCCGTCCTCTATACAGGCAAAGCTCCCTACAAAAACGTCCTGGTCAACGACCTTGTTCTGGACAAAGACGGCCAGAAAATGTCCAAATCTAAGGGCAATACTATAGATCCTTTTGTTCTTTTTGAAAAATATGGGGCTGATGTGGTTCGTTTCTATACCCTTTACGTATCGCCAACCTGGCTGCCCACAAAATTTGATGAGGATGGGCTCAAGGAAGTCAATGCAAAGTTTTTTCGGTCATTGAAAAATATTTATGCCATGTTCAGCCTCTATGCCAACACCAATGGCCTGGATGCCTCGGTCCTTGAGATTAATCCGGGGTCCCGTCCGGAAATTGACCGTTGGCTGATCAGCCGGTTCCAATCCCTTTACGCTTTTTACCTGGAGAGCATGGAGCACTACCAGTATAATAAGGTAGTCCATGCGATTTCGGATTTTGTTGTCGAAGATATGTCCAATTGGTATATTCGCAGGAGCCGTGACCGCTTCTGGTCTTCGGAAGAGAGCCTGGAAGTTCAATCGGTCTTCCAGACCACCTATGAGGTTCTTTTGGGCCTTTCTAAGATGCTGGCCCCCATCACCCCATTTTTAGCAGAGGAGCTTTATCAGGCCCTGACCCAGGGCAAGGCAATGGATACAGTTCACCTGGAAAACTTAGATCGGGCAGACACTTCCATGGTTGACAGGAAATTAGAAAGGAAGATGGACCTGGTCAGAAAGATTGTTAATCTGGGCCGGGCTTCCCGGGAAGATGCCGGAATTAAAGTTCGCCAGCCACTCTTGGAAATTCAGGTAGATCAAGAATTTAAACCCATCATTGATGATCTCACCGGTCTAATTAAGGAAGAACTCAATGTGAAAAATATCGTTTTTTCTGATCACCTGGACCAGCTGATGAATATCCAGCTTAAGCCAAACTATAAGGTGGCTGGAAAGATTCTGGGATCAAAAATCAAGGAATTTGCCCGCTACCTCAGCGAGGCACAACCCCATGAACCTGTCTCTTATACACATCTGACGCTGCCGACGAATAGAGAGGTGTAG
>CAMYOR010000160.1 GCA_947278105.1 uncultured Tissierellia bacterium | reverse complement strand
GGATGGTCTTTAATGACACCGTCACAAAGCTTAACCGCCTGGTCCGTCAGTTCCCGGAGAGCCTTGCAGCGAGCATTTTTGGCTTTAAGGAAAGAGACTACCTGCAAACTCCGTCTGAGAAAATGGAAATGCCCAATTTAGTCTAAGAAGCGGGAATCCGAAGAGACATTTATGATAGGAAAGGGAAATTGATGAGAAAAGCCGGCAAAAAACTCTTTTTATTTTTTTCGGTCCTGGTCCTGGCCTTTTTTCTGACAAATGTACAAAAGGTCCATGCCGAAGGGGGATGCGCCATCCATTCGGTTCGGATTAAGGCCGACCTATTGGAAGACGGATCGGCGGATATTACCGAAGTCTGGTCGGTGGAGATCGACCCTTCCACCGGCTGGACCGAGTGGTATCTGCCCAAAGACAACCTTAATGGGAGTAAAATTTCCAATTTCAAGGTCAGTGAAGGCGGAAAAACTTTCCAGCCCTTGGGGGACGACTGGGATCTTCATGGAAGTCTGGAGGAGAAGGCCGGAAAGTGCGGGATCAATTACAATACCAATGCGGATCTTGAGCTCTGCTGGGGAATCGGCTCCTATGGATCCCACCAGTTCGCCATCTCCTACCATGTGACGGAACTGGTCGATGCTTATCCGGATAAGGACGGGTTTAACTGGCGCTTTATCAATGACAAGATGGTCGCCGTCCCCCAATATGCCGAAGTTAGAATCCGGGCTCCTTTTCCCGTCAGTGAAGATAATGCCCGGATCTGGCTCTATGGCAATACGGGTAATATCCATTTTACCCAAGCCGATGCCGATGAACCTGGAATCATCCTTGCCAAGGCAGAAGGGGACCAGTATTTGTCTGAGGATAATCATATGACCATCGTCGCCGGCTTTGACAAGGGGCTTTTTAAGCCCAGCTGCCAGCGGGAAGACGAAACCTTTGAAGATCTTAGCGAGCGGGCAAAAGTTGGCTCCGATTTTGAAAGGGGAGAGGGGGCGGACCAATGGAATGAGGAAAACGAAACTATTGATATTCCCTCTTCGACTTCATGGATTTCGAACCTCATTAAGAGCAATTTTGGTTTTTTTATCGGCCTTCTCATCTTCCTCTTTGTCCGTAGCTCCGCAAAAAAGAGGGATAGTCAAGGAAATATTATCGTCAAATACCGGTTCAACAAAAAAGACCTGGAGGCCCTTCCCTATGAAAGGGAGCCTGCCTTTGAAGGGGATCTGAAAAAGAATTACACGGGCCTGAGCCTGGTCCAGGCCCTGGAATCTCCATCGGACCTTGTCAGCGCCTTTCTTTTGGAATGGATGTTCGCCGGCTATCTTCGCTTTGAAGAAACCGAGCGCAAAAGGTTTTTTGGCCTATCGAAAACCATGGAAAATTCCATCTATTTTTTAACGGAAGAAAATCCCTATGCCGGCAAGGACCCCATTCGAGATGAACTTTGGGCCTATCTTCTGGCGGCCGCCGGAGGAGATCAAATCCTTCAGGAGCATGAGCTGGAGCAATACGTCTCCAGCCATTACCAGCAATTTTTGGACCTGATGAAAAGGGCCTACCAGGAAGGGCTGGAGGGGCTGGTTTCCCTTGGAATTTACGAAAAGAAAATGGTCAAAAATTTTTTTTCCAGTAATGAAACCTATCAGCCCAACGCACAGACTCGGGACCGGCTGGGCAAGATTCTTGCCTTTAAAAAGTTTCTGCAGGACTATACCTTGATCGGGGAGCGGTCTGCAAAAGAAGTCGCCCTCTGGGATTCCTATCTTATTTTTGCCGCCCTCTACGGGATTGCCGATGAAGTGGCCAAAGAGTTTAAAGAAATTAACCCCCGTTACTTCGAACGCTTCGAAGCTAATTACGGGGGCAGGGATTTCTGGAGTACTTATTATATGCTTAACGCCATCTCTCATACCGGCTATAACCGGGCCGTCTATTCCGAGGATGCCGCCTCTTCCTCCGCCGGCGGAGGGGGCGGAATGGGCTCTTTTGGCGGAGGCGGTGGCTTTTCCGGCGGCGGTTCCGGGGGAGGAGGCCGGTAGATTTTTCTACCGGTCCCCGGCCTTTACAAGGACCCCATCGGTATAGAATAGTTTTTCATTGAGGAGCTGCTGGACTTTTTGGCGATCGGCCTTAAAGATAGGCAGCTCCCTTTCCATGAGGACCTTCTTATCCTTATCCAGGTAGATGAACTGAACCGAAGGCCACCGGGAGCTATAGCACTTTCCATCGCCTCGGGGGGAATAATCTCTAATCGCCGCCCCATTATATGAACGGGGAACATTATAATAATCTTTTTCATCGGGCGGACAGGGGACCTCGATGAGAAATTCCTTCTTCTCTCCTTTGAGGATCTTTGCAACCGTTTCCTTATGAAGGTCCATGATGATCCTTTTTGCATCTTCTGCGCTGTAAAGGGCTTCTTCATAGGTATGGGTCTGGCCCACTTCATCGGAAGGGACGGGGGCCCCGGGATGCCTGGAAGGAAGAGTATATTTCTTCATTGGCTTCGGACGGGGATCTTTGTCATTCGGCCCTAATTTATAGACATC
>CAMYOR010000159.1 GCA_947278105.1 uncultured Tissierellia bacterium | reverse complement strand
ACGAGATCCTGAGATGTCTCGTGGGCTCGGAAGATGTGTATAAGAGACAGCAATAAGGTCTAAGGGAAAATCCTCCCAATAAGATTCAAGCTGATCCAGCGCCTGGATGATTTCTCCCGGTGCATCCTTCCCTTGAACAGAAGCTCTGGCAAGGAGTATCTTAACCAGAGGAAACCGGCGATAAGCCTCATTGGCAAAGTCGTGCAGGACGGCTCCCGAAGCGGAAGTAACAAGACCAATGGTCCTCGGCATTGAGGGAATAGGCTTTTTCCGATCCTGGTCGAATAAGCCTTCCTTTTCCAGTTTATTTTTTAAAGCCAAAAAGCGGAGTGCCTCCTGGCCCAGACCAGCAGGAGCGATGCCAGAAACCGTGATCTGAAGGCGTCCACCCGGATGATAGAGGGAAATTCTCCCACGGACAATTGCTTTCTCCCCCTCCCCCGCCATGGGAAAATCTCTCTGGGGGTCAAAGGAAATACAGTGGACTAAAGCCTTTTGATCCTTCAGGTCGAAATAAAGAAAGCGGGATTTTCGAACATTTGTGATCTCCCCCTCCACCTCCAGACACTGGAGAATCGCATCTTTCGCAAGGATCCTTTCCATGTAAAAGGAAAGCTCAGATACTTTGATCGGCCTCATGGAGAGGGCTTCCCATCACCTTCGGACAAAGAGGCGGAATCAGACCGGGCAAAATCTTCGGTTTTTTCCTCTTCTCCCCTTGCCGAATGGAGGTCATCAAAAACAGAAGCCAAAACTCCATTAACAAATTTAAAGGAGCTTTCATCCGAATACCTTTTTGCAATTTCCACGGATTCATTGATTGTGACCGAGGGGGGAGCAAGCCGGGTAAAGGCCATTTCATTTGCGGCGACCATAAGAATGGCCCGATCAATGAGCGGCAATCGTTCCAGCTTCCAATTCGTCAGGTGCTTTTGAACAAGTCCCTCGAGCTTATCCCAGTGGGAAAAAAGGGACTGGATGGAATCATGCAGGTAAGCATTGGTAAGGGGGAGATCGTGTGCCCTTAAAAGCTGGTCGATATCCCATTCCTTTTCTTGGCGAATCAGTGCCTCATAAGTCATTTTTACCAGCCATTCACGCTGGTCTTTTCGTTTCATCGTCTGGATCCCAAAACTTTATACGCGAGATAGGTATTCTCCGGTACGGGTGTCAATCTTGATTTTATCTCCCATATTCACGAAAAGGGGAACATCAATGGTCGCACCGGTTTCAACGACCGCGGGTTTTGTCGCTGAAGTTGCTGTATTTCCCGCAACGCCGGGTTCAGTTTTAATCACCTCAAGCTCCACAAAGTTCTGAGCGGAGACATTAAAGGGTTTGCCCTTATAAAACTGCATGGTGGCATTGTCCGATTCACGGATATACTTCATTGCATCTTCAACCAAACTGCTCTCCAGGGGGATCTGCTCATAGGAATCCGGGTCCATGAAATAGTAAAGATCTCCGTCTTTATAAAGAAACTGCATCTCCCGAGTTTCAATCCGGGCTTCTTCAAATTTGTCATTGGGATTAAAGGTCAGTTCCTTAGACCCCCCGGTCATGACATTGCGAATCTTTGCCCGGACAAAGGCGGCGCCTTTTCCCGGTTTAACGTGCTGAAAGTCAATGATTTCATAAACTGAGTCCTCATAGACAAAAGTTGTGCCTTTTCTTAAATCGTTCGCCGATAACATAAAGTCCTCCTCTGAAAATTTATCGAATATATCATATATTATAATCAAGAAAGAATATTTTTTCAATCATTATTTGTATAAAGTTTCAGCTAAATTTCCCGGAATTTTAAGGCGGCCAAACGATACTGGAAGGCTTCATAAATTGATTCCTCACCAATCTTTTCTTCTCCTTCCAAATCGGATATCGTTCGGGCGGTTTTCAAGATGGAACGGCGGACCCGACCGGATAATGAATATTTTCGGCAGAGATCACCCAGGATAAAGTTAGAATTTTTTTCCAATCGGAAAACGTCTTCTTCCAGCGGATCCGGAAGATCGTGATTTGCCCTAAAATTCAAGATTTTATTTCTTTTTTGGGACCGTTCAAAGGCCTCTTTAACCTTTTCCCGCATTTTGGAGCTTGTTAATCCATCCTCCTGATCTTTTTTCCAGTCGACCGAGGGACATTCGTAGATCATGTCAAACCGATCCAAAAGAGCCTGAGAAATTTTTCTTCGGTATCGAAGGATAGCACTGGGTGAACAGGAACAGCTGTGAACTTTTGTCCCATAATAGCCGCAGGGACAGGGATTCATGGCGGCAACCAGCATGAAATCGGAGGGCATGGTCATAAGACGGTGGTTTCTGGATAAAATTAGTTTTTTACTTTCCATGGGACCTCTAAGAGAATCCAAGACCTCTCTTGAAAATAGAGAAAGCTCATCTAAAAAAAGGACTCCATGATGGGCGAGGGTAAGCTCTCCCGGTTTCCAGCTGTTTCCCCCGCCCGTTAATCCGGCAACTGTAAGAGAATAGTGAGGGGTTCGAAAAGGGGGCCTTGAGGAAAAAAGCTTTTCTGCAGATTCCAACCGGGCATTTTCTGCCAGAGACCGAATCAGGGCAAGGTCTTCTCTTTCCTTTTTGTTCAGGGGGATTAGGATCCCCGGCAGCCGGTTTAAGGCCATGGTC
>CAMYOR010000158.1 GCA_947278105.1 uncultured Tissierellia bacterium | reverse complement strand
TTTTCATGGGTTTAGGGTGGAATGAGGGTTCCACCCTAAATCGCACTTTTCGGGGTTTAGGGTGGAGAGGGGCGGAATTTTTGTTAAATTTTTAACGCGCTTCAATGGTTCGCCCAACATAAACTCTCTCCCACTCCACCCCAATTGGCCTTTTTGTGGATTTGGGGTGGAAAAGAATTCCACCCCAAATGGCACTTTTCGGTGTTTTGGGTGGAGAGGGGCGGCATTTGTGTTAAATTTTTAACGCGTTCCACCCCTTCACTCGACATAAACTCCTCCCCTCCACTCCAAATCCCACTTTTCCTGCTTTGGGGTGGAGTGGGGGCCAGCCTTTGATAAATTTTTCACTAAATTATTTCCCTTCTTTCAAAACACTTTTCTTCACCTCCAAGAGGAGCAGGACCAGGCAGACCCCAAGAATGACATGGCCCACCCCGCTAAGTCCCCAAATCGTCGCATCCATGGCAGGAGTAAGGTCCATGGCCATGACCTGGGTGATTCCCCGGGTCAAAAGCATCATTCCTGTGATATTAAGTCCCAGCTGGTAAAAGCCCACGACCCTTCCAGTCTTTTCTTGGGTAAAAGCGAAATTCTTCTCCAAGACGACCATGGTCAGGAAAAAGATCATTCCCAGAATAAAATAATGAGTATGGACCAGGCCCAGAACCGTAAAACCTTTAAAACCCAGATATTTCGTGAACTCCCGGTAAAAGATGCCCCCTGCCATGGCCATAATAGCGTAAAGAAAAGCTGCCTTCATGTAACGCTTCATTGTGAAATCCCCCTTTATTCATTTTATTTAGTTGATTTTTTCTTAATGAACGCTGTTCATTATTAGCCAAAATATGACCATGGCTATAGTCCATCGGAAAAGCTAGTAGACCGTCCTCCGGACCAGCTCCAATACCGGCCCGCAGTCGAAGTTTTCCCTGACCAGGGTGGCGACCATCAGGGAAAAGAGGAGGTCCGCAAAGTTTTCCTCGGTGAACTTTTCCGTGAAGGCGTCCGGGCGGACCTGAGGGTCCTTCTTCAAAACCATGCAAAGGCCGCCGAGAATATGGTCCCAGGCCTGGGCCATCCTCTTTTTTCCATCGGACCGGCTGGAGCCGGCAAGGACCATGGGGTGGAGGGTGGAAAGGCCCGGATACTCCCGGGTCCCGACCTCGATCCTCTGATAAAGCCAACGGACACAGGCCAAAGTATCTGCGAAGCCCTCCGCAGACGCGAAGCCCTCCGCAAACTCGGACGGATGAAAAATATCCTGCCAAACGCTCTCGACAATCGCGGCCATGAGCTCATCCTTGGATCCGAAATAATTGTAGATGGACCCCACGGCCACCCCGCAGGCTCCAGCGACCGAGCGGATATTGATCGCCGTCCATCCCTTTTCCCGGATGAGCTCCCGGCTTTTTCCCAAAATTTCCTCTTTTGATGTCACGATGGTATTCATCTCGCCCCCTCAACTGCCATCCAAACCGCCCGCTCACACTGCCCGCCAAGCAGCCTTCCAAATCGACTTCCAAACTGAACGATGTTCATTATAGGAAAAAGGGCCTCCCCTGTCAAGCAGAAAAACCAAAAAAAGTCCGCATTGCAAAAAAGCCCATCCTGCAGGCGCTCTAATCCCGTGGCCACCCCAATTTTTCAAGCTTCTCCCTTCCTGCAGGCGCCGAATCCTGCGAGCGCCAAGATCCTTCAGATATCCTAATCTCTCAGGCCCCTAATCCTGCGGACCGGCCCATCCCTTCAAATTCCCCAGCTTTCGATCAATGACTCCCTTGATTAAGGGAATGTTCAAAGGCTCTTCCCTATTTTCAAAACTTGTAATTAAATTCACCCCGGCCACAATTCCGTTGGCTGCATAATCATTAATTTTTTTCCATGCATTATTCTGATATTCGCTGTTATCCATCATTCCAAAATGTTCCCAGTAAGTCACTTCCCCATTGTCCGGATCAAAGAAGCTAAAATCTGGATAGACATCTCGTCCATTTTTCAACACCAACCGTCTCTCATACTGATAAGGAATTTTTTCTTTATACAACATATTAGCAATGATCATTTCCGATTTGGACCGTACACGTTCATTATTATCCGTTAGATATACAGGTTTTCCCTCAAGCAATCCTTTTTTCAAATCCTTCTTCCCCAACCATTGGTTCAATTTTTGTTTCCTAATCGGAATAACCGGATCCACCAGGGCCCGGCGGTCAGGCTTTATTGATAAATATACATCCTCTATCCCATTGTCCGGAAAATTATCCCTCAACAAAGCTATCAGTTCCCTAATTTTGGCCACTTTCAATTCCAATTCTTTTTCATAATCTCCCTGGGCAATGGCCCTGGCTATCCAACAATCTTTCTTCCTTAAATACCTTTTTATCCACTCTTTGCTAGCACGATCCTTCTTCTTCGTATAATATTCAATATGATTTCCCCGGTGAACGATCAGCAAATGCTCATCCAGCACAGGCGTTTTTCTCTTTTGAAGAGTATCAAGCGTTCCCTCAATCAGTTCAAGATACTCATTTAATAATTTTTTCATCCTATCCATAAGCATCCCCCCCGCAATTTTCATTAAAACCAAGTTCCAACATTTGCCTATATCATAGACGAAAGCGTTGTCTTTGGGGGCCCCGGAATTGAGGGGTTTTG
>CAMYOR010000157.1 GCA_947278105.1 uncultured Tissierellia bacterium | reverse complement strand
TCCTGAGATGTCTCGTGGGCTCGGAGATGTGTATAAGAGACAGCCGGTAAAGTGGTAAAAATGCCAAATAAAATCTGAATATCTACCCTTTCGGCCTGCAAAATTAAAACCGGTCCATCCTTCAATGTCTTGGGGGTCTCCGACATCCTTCGTCCGGTCATTTGCATCGACCATCACTGCCGAAAAGGTCTCAGAAAAGTCGGCCCCCCCTTTATGGTTAAAAACCATATCTGCATAGACCGCAATGCCTGCCTCATGAAGAGCTTTGATACAGGAGATCAGTTCATCTTTGGTACCGTATTTTGTCCGGATGCCGCCTTTTTGATCGAATTCTCCGAGATCCCAGTAGTCATACGATCCGTATCCCACATCTTCTTGTGAGGTCCCCTTGCAAGCCGGAGGCATCCAAACCGAACTAATGCCCAGATCAGAAAGGGCCTGGGCCTCATCTTTAAGCTTACGGTAAAGTGAACCGTCAGCAGGATATTCCCAGTGAAAGACCTGGTAGATTACGCCATTTTCCAGCATTATTGCCTCCTTTACAGAAAAGATGTAAAAAAGGAGAGCAGGCGCTCTCCTCTTTCCTTCATTTTTCTATGCCTCTATTCTTCATCTTTGAGCTGGTTGAGTTCATCGTAGAAGCCTTCTACATCTTCGAATTCCCGGTAAACCGAGGCGAAGCGAACATAGGCGACCTTATCGATTTTTTTTAGCTCTTCCATCACCAGTTCTCCGATGTAAGCAGAAGTAACTTCTTTTTGGTTGAGGTGATTGAGTTCAGTTTCTATTTCATCCGCTGCTTCTTCCAGCCTCTCTACGGGGATTGGCCGCTTTTCTGCTGCCCGAATCATGCCATTAAGAATTTTTGACCGCATAAAGGGTTCGCGCGTGTCATCCTTCTTAACGACCACAGTGGTCTGGGTTTCGTACCTTTCGTAGGTCGTAAAGCGCTTTTTGCAGGACAGGCAGAGCCTTCTTCGTCGAATCTCTTTGTTATCTGAGGTGGGGCGAGAATCGATTACTTTGGTATCCGGGAAAGAACAGTAGGGGCATTTCATCTTAACGGTACTTCCTCAGGAAATCTGGAATGTCCAAACCATCTTCCTTCTTTTTCTTTTCTGTATTCTTTTGGAAATTGATTTTGGGCAAGGATTCCGCCTTTTCCTTTTCCAGTTGTTCTTCATCAAAGCCGGTGGCAATAACGGTGATTCGAAGCTCATCTTCCAAACCGTCGTCAAGACCTGCGCCAAAGATAATATTTGCGTCATCATCGACTGCTTCGCGGATAAGCTCTGCCGCTTCATTGACTTCAAAGAGCCCCAAATCTGCCGCCGTAACATTCACAAGGACGGCCTTGGCTCCATCAATAGAGGTTTCCAGGAGGGGACTTTTGACCGCAGCCTTGGCTGCGTTAACTGCACGATTTTCGCCGCTGGCAATGCCGATTCCCATGTGAGCAATCCCCTGATCCTTCATTACCGACTGAACATCGGCAAAATCGAGGTTAATGAGATTCGGGACGGCAATTAGATCCGAAATGCCTTTAATTCCGTTCATCAGAACCGTATCGGCCATTTCAAAGGCTTCCACTACGGTCGTCCGACGCTCGGCAATCTGGAGAAGGCGGTCGTTGGGAATCACAATAAGGGTATCCACCTTATCTTTTAACTGGCGGATTCCTTCTTCGGCCTGGGACATCCGTTTTTTCCCTTCGAAACCAAAGGGTTTGGTCACCACTCCCACCGTAAGGATTCCCATGGATTTTGCGGTCTCTGCCACAATCGGAGAAGCGCCCGTCCCTGTGCCGCCGCCCATTCCAGCAGTAATAAAGACCATGTCGGTATCCTTCAAAAGATCAGCAATCTCCGATTTGGATTCTTCGGCTGCCTTGGACCCGATTTCCGGATTCCCGCCAGAACCCAAGCCTCGTGTCAGCTTTTGACCGATTTGAATAGCCTGGTCGCAGTTCAGAACATCTAAAATTTGCTTATCCGTATTGATGGCAATAAACTCAACTCCCTGAAGTCCGTTGTCCTTCATCCGGTTCAAGGCGTTGTTTCCGCCGCCGCCAATTCCTAAGACTTTAATGGTCGCTAAGCCGTTTGTAGATTCTTCCAATTGGATTGCCTTATTCATGGTTCCCCCTGTTTCCCTGTTTTTCTGTTAGTGGCAAAGAAAAGCCTCTTTTCCTCACCTAGTGACTTCTGGCGTATGTCTTCATCCAAAGAAAATTGAATGGAACTTTATACAGGGTGAATTTCCTGCCCTGGTCATCGGCCTGATTAAACTCAGGCTAATTTGCTCCCCCTCGCCGCTGACCCGGCTTATCCGGATTCGTTCCCCGGCTCTGGCCTGGATTCTCATCTGCCGGCGGCTGACTGAGTCCTTGTTCCTTTTCTTGGTCTGAGCTTTGACTGGAGGGATTTTTCTCTTTGGGAGCCCGGTCCGTAACGACAATTGGATTTTTTCCTTGATTTAGGATAATTTCCCGGGCGTCAACCCCCTTGCTTTGAATTTCATGATACACGGCGGTGAGGGTAGAGACCTTTTCAAAGATATTATCCAGAGGACCGAAGTATACTTTCACATCTTTTAATATTATATCAATGTTGTTGCTTTTGTTAAAGACTACTTTTTTGACATCGTCTGAGATCATGGAATGGGAAAGAGTGAGCAAAAAATCAAGCT
>CAMYOR010000156.1 GCA_947278105.1 uncultured Tissierellia bacterium | reverse complement strand
TACACCTCTCTATTCGTCGGCAGCGTCAGATGTGTATAAGAGACAGGTATTGAAGTTAAAGCTCAAAGCCGGGGTGTTGGTCTTATCACGTTCGCTGTATCGGCCCTTGCGAATCAGCTGATTGATTGTCGGCATAGAATTCCCTCCTTCTTTTCATATTTTTCAGCCCAGAAAATTTTCTCCAGGCGAAATTGCGGTTACTTTTCTTTATAAATATTTATCGAATAAAGAGGGAGGAGACCATGGCGATCTCCTCCAAGATAACCTTCAATATTATAAATAAAATTTTTTGGATCGTCAAGAAAAAGCTCAGTATTTCAACCTTTTTAAGAGGTCTGGAAAAGATTTTCCCAATAGGAGAGGCAGTTTTTTACCTAATTTTTAAAATTCCCCCCGGTCCAAGAATTTTTACTCAATTTCCAGAAGTTCCTCCGGATTTTCATTGAAGTCCTCTTTTTCTTCCTCGTCCGATGGTTCCATAGAACCTGCCCGAAGTCCGTGGATTCGGGCAAGGTCCTCTTCCATGCCATCGTAATAAATTTCTTTGCGGGCATAGCGTTTCATTCCGGTTCCTGCAGGGATCAGCTTTCCAATGATGATGTTTTCCTTTAGACCCAGGAGATAGTCAATCTTTCCCTTCAAGGAAGCATCGGTAAGAACCCTCGTGGTTTCCTGGAAGGAAGCGGCCGAAAGGAAAGAATCGGAGGCAATCGATGCTTTGGTAATGCCTAAAACTGTATGCTTCCATTTCATGGCTTCTTTTCCCTGCGTGGCTAACTGTTCATTGGTAAGCTCCGCAACCCTCTTATTAATCAGCATCCCCGGCAGATACTCCGAATTTCCCTGTTCGGTGATTTTCGCTTTTTGCATCATTTGGTGGATGATAATTTCAATATGTCGGTCATCAATATCAACGCCCTGGAGCCGATAAACTTTTTGTACCTCGCTGGTAATATAGGCTTCAACGGCCTGAGGTCCTTTGATTTCCAAAAGATCATGGGGATTAATGGAGCCCTCCGTCAAACGATCGCCGGCGGCAATTTCTTGCCCGGCTTTTACGACGATAATCGAGTCAAAGGGAATCGTATAGGTTTCGCTCTTCCCTTCTTCGGAGCTAACGATGATATCTTTTCTCTTTTTATTGTCCTGGATACTGACGGTTCCAGCGTTCTTAGAGATGATGGCCATGCCCTTAGGCTTGCGGGCTTCAAAAAGTTCCTCAACACGGGGAAGACCTTGGGTGATTCCGGTTCCGGCAACACCGCCGGAGTGGAAGGTTCTCATCGTAAGCTGCGTGCCCGGTTCGCCAATGGCTTCTGCTGCGATAATCCCAACCGCTTCACCGATGTTTACGCTCTTTCCTGTCGCAAGGTTGCGTCCATAACAAGCGGCACAAACCCCATGAACTGCATTGCAGGTGAGAATGGAGCGAACCTTGACCTCTTTAATCCCCGCTTTGATGATCTCATCGGCGATCTTTTCATTGATAATTTCATTTTTATGGACAATGAAGTCTCCGGTGTTAGGATTGATCACATCTTCAAAGCTGGTTCGACCCATAATCCGGTCATAAAGCCGCTCAATGACTTCATTTCCATCGGTAATATCCGATACGACAATGTATTTTTCAGACCCGCAATCTTTTTCTGTGACAATAACATCCTGAGAGACATCGACCAGGCGGCGGGTCAGATAACCGGAGTCTGCCGTCCTAAGGGCGGTATCTGAAAGTCCCTTCCTTGACCCATGGGTGGAAATAAAGAATTCCTGTACGGAAAGACCTTCCCGGAAATTCGATCGAATCGGAATTTCGATCGTTTCACCCGTTGCCGAAGCCATCAGTCCACGCATACCGGCCATCTGGCTGATCTGTTTTTTAGAGCCTCGGGCACCTGACTTTGCCATAACCGTAATTGGATTGTTAGCTCCCAAGGCAGAAAAGACCTTATCAGAAATATCGTTGGTGGTCTTATTCCAGACGTCAATAACCGCCTTTTTCCTTTCGTCTTCGGAGATAATTCCTCTCCATGCCTGCCTCTGAAGAAGTCTGACGTCTTCATCGGCCTTGGCAAGAAATTCGTCCTTTTCCTTGGGAATATTGACATCGCTCATGGAAACGGATAAGGCGGCAAGGGTGGAATATCGATATCCCAAAGCCTTGATATGGTCAATCATCGCCGCCGTTTCAATATTGCCATGGACCCGGTAGCAGTGATCAATAATCGAAGAAAGCCCGCTTTTATCGACTCGAGTATCAATCTCCAGTCCATATGGATCCTTGTTCCGGTCCACAAATCCCAGGTTCTGAGGGATATAGTGGTTAAAAATAAATCGGCCCACTGAGGATTCTACGCTCTTTCCCCGGGTATCCTTTTCATCCAGAAAGACCCTGACCAGAACCCGGCTGTGAAGGTCGATAAACCGACAGGTCAATGCCTGGATCATTTCATCGTAATTGCGGAAGGAAGCTACCGGATTTTTCTGATTGGACTCCTTTGTCAGATAGTAGGCACCCAGGACCATGTCCTGAGAGGGGACGGTAATGGGCTTTCCATCCTTAGGCGCAAGGATGTTGTTAGTGGACATCATCAGGAGCCTTGCTTCAATCTGCGCTTCCGAAGACAGGGGCACGTGAACGGCCATCTGATCTCCATCAAAGTCCGCATTGTAGGGGGTACAGGCCAGGGGCTGTCTCTTATACACATCTCCGAGCCCACGAGACATCTCAGGATC
>CAMYOR010000155.1 GCA_947278105.1 uncultured Tissierellia bacterium | reverse complement strand
AGATCCTGAGATGTCTCGTGGGCTCGGAGATGTGTATAAGAGACAGGTCCACGCCAATGATAAAGCCCTGGGCGATCAGGCGGCCGAGATGGCTTTAGCAGCCTATCAGATCGGCGATAAGCCCCTTCATTCTTCTCACAGCCCCGTTTATGCCTATGTTTTTGCGGACCGGGTGGAATTTACATCGGAAAAGAAGGAAAAATAGGAAGAGAAAGGGCAGATCAAATGAAAAAGGAATATCTGGAAAAGAGTCCATATAAAAAACTGGTGGAGAAAGCCATCGCTGCCCTCGACCATGCCTACACCCCCTATTCTCATTTTCAGGTTGGTGCCGGCCTTTTGGATAAAAATGGCCGGATTTGGACCGGTTGTAATATTGAAAATGCCGCCTATTCGCCCAGTAACTGCGCAGAAAGGACGGCCATTTTTAAGGCGATATCCGAAGGAGAAAAAGACTTTACGGCCTTGGCCGTCGCCGCTCGAAAGGAAGGGGAGAAGGAATTAACCCAAGAGGTCACAGCTCCCTGCGGAGTTTGCCGGCAGGTCCTCCAGGAGTTGTGTCCCCCGGAAATGCCGGTGATCCTCGCCAACCGAGAAGGCGAATTATTCATCTACCGGCTTGATGAGCTCCTTCCCGCTTCTTTTGGGAAAGAAAATTTAAAGTAAAAAAATTTTATAAAAAGCCTTTACATCATCACGCTACTGTGCTAAAGTATACCCATAGAAAAAGCAAGGACAAGAACAAGTAGAAGGGCAGGACCTTTTTCCAGAGAGTGCATGGCCGGTGAAAATGCATAAAAGCTGCCTTTTGAACACATCTTTGAGCTGGTTGGCGAATGAAGTAGCCCATCCGGGATGCGCCCGTTACCGCGCAAGGGTATGAATGTACCTGATGAGTTTGATATTGTGAAGTATCAATAAAAAGAGGTGGGACCGCGTATCTTTACGCCCTCTGACATTTTGTCAGCGGGCGTTTTTTTATTGATGTAGACCCTCAGGGAAATAAGAAAGGATTGAAAAATGAAAAAAACAAAGAAAATGCAAAAATGGATCGTCCTCCTGTGCCTGGGTCTGTGTCTTTTTACCAGCTGCGGGAACAAGCCGGAAGCGAAGGAAGGAAAAAACCGCCTGGAAAAAATCAAAGAAAGAGGCTATATCGAGGTCGTCACCGAACCTTATTTTGCCCCCTATGAATTTATTGATCCGGCCAAGGCCGAGGGGGAGAAGGTCGTGGGGGCCGATATGGAGCTGGCAAAATATATTGCCGAAAAGCTGGGCGTTGACCTTCGCATCGTTCCCCTGGAATTTTCTGCGGTCCTTAGCGGCGTAAGCACCGGAAAATACGACCTGGCCATTTCCGCTATTGGATATACCCCCGAAAGAAATGAGGCGATTGAGCTTAGCAAGGGCTATGCCTTTAGCGCAGATGATCAAAAAGCCCATGGCCTTTTAATTCGGGAGGCAGACCTGGATAAGATCCGGGGGCCCAAGGACCTGGAAGAAAAAATCATCGTTGCCCAAAGCGGATCCTTACAGGAAGGATTTGTGAACCGAGAAGTCCTGAAAACCAAAGAATTTAAAAAAGTGTCGGCTTCTACCGATGGCTATCTCATGGTCCAAGAAGGAAAGGCTGATGCCGCCGCCGTCAACAAGCAGGCCGCTCAGCTCTATATCGATGCTAATAAAGACTGCGGACTTGTGATTGTGGAAGGCTTTTCATTTACCGAACCTAAGGAATGGGCCGGCAATCGGATTGGAATGCCCAAGGGAGAAAAGGAGCTTTTGGAAGCTGTGAACCAGTGTATTGATGAAATTGTAGAAAGCGGAAAGTTCCCCTCCTGGGAAAAAGAATATACGGACCTTGCAAAAAAGCTAGGACTTTAAAAAAGAGGATAGGGTAAAGAGGTAAGAAATGGCGAAAATCATTGAACTCTGGCAAAGTTATGGCCCGGTCTACCTGGGCGGCCTGGTGGGAACGCTTTATCTTTCAATAATTACGATTCTCTTTTCCACCCTTCTGGGCCTTATCATTGCCCTAGTTCGCATTTCAAAAAAAAGAGTCCTGACCGCCCTAAGCTCCGCCTATATTTGGGTGATCCGAGGAACCCCCATCCTCCTTCAGCTCTATTTTTTCTGGCTGATCCTGCCGAAAATTCTCTCCTCGAAGATCACCGATCGGACCTGTATCCTGATGGCTTTAACCATCAATGCCAGCGCATTTATTGCCGAAGTCATCCGGTCCGGCATCCAGGCAGTCGATCAGGGTCAAAATGAAGCCGGAGAAAGCTTGGGGATGACCCGGGCCCACATCTTTGTGAAGATCATCCTTCCCCAGGCTTTTAAAAATATTTTGCCGGCCCTGGGAAACGAATACATTGCCATAATGAAAGAAACGTCCCTGGCCTCGGTCTTTTTTGTGGTGGAACTGACAACGGCTTATAAAACAGTTCAGTCGGCCACTTTTCTGCCGATTCCCTCGCTGACGATTTCCGGGGTGATTTATCTTTTGTTGGTGGCCCTGATGAGCCAATTATTTCGAAAGGTTGAAAGGAGAATGGCCCAATGACAGCGGTAATGGAGATTCAAGGATTAAAGAAATCCTTTGGCAATTTAGATGTTTTAAAAGGAATCGATGTTTCGGTCGAAAAGGGCGAAGTCCTTTCGATTATTGGCCCGTCCGGAAGCGGAAAAAGCACCTTTTTGCGCTGTCTTAATATGCTGGAGCGGCCGACCTCCGGGAAAGTCATTTTTGAGGGAAGGGACC
>CAMYOR010000154.1 GCA_947278105.1 uncultured Tissierellia bacterium | reverse complement strand
GTGGTCCCCAGGTCAGGCTGAAGCATAATCATCATAAGAGGAATCCCCATTAGGAGGGCCAAGAAGAAGACCGTTTGGACTTTATTAAGCGTACCCCGGTATTTTTCTAGAAAATATGAAAGAAAAAAAATAATCCCGACTTTGGCAAACTCTGAAGGCTGAAACTGAAAAGAGCCAAGTTTTAACCAAGAATTTGCTCCCCAGTATTCCTTTCCATAACCAAAAAACAAAACCAAGACAAGGAGCAGGAGGGAGAGAAGGTATGCAGGTTTCGCTAGCTTTTTCAAATAAGCCGTGTCGACAAACTGTAAAAAGAAAATTAGAAAAAAACCGATGCCGGTGGCAATAACTTGGGTTTTCATGCCTTCCCAGCCGATCCCCTTCGGCGCCAGGGCGGAATGGACAATAAACAAGCCAAAAATGCAAATGGCTAGGGTGCAGAGGAAGAGAATCCAGTCAAATTGTTCAAAAACTTTTTTATTTCGATTGAACATGAAAGATAAAAGCCCTTTCTAATGGTTCCGTGTTTTGAGGATTCCTTTGGCGAACCCATATTTTTCATTATAATAAATTTAACTCTGAATACCTAATCGAAGAAGAGGCTTCCCATATGAAAAAAATGACAAAAAAAGAGGCCGGGGAAATTATGGACATTCTTTTTAAAACCTATCCCGGTTTAAAACCTTATTTAAATGCACGAAACCCTTTTGAAACTTTAATTGCTACCATTCTATCCGCTCAGACGACAGATGCCCGCGTAAATCAGGTGACCCCTATTCTTTTTGATCGTTTTCCCGGCCCCGCTGACCTCTCTGAAGCCAGGGAGGAGGAGCTGATGGAGATCATCCGGTCGATTGGTTTTTTCAGAAATAAGGCAAAAAATATCATTGGCGCCTCCCAGGCTCTTCTGGACCAGTTTGGAGGAAATGTACCCCATGAAATGGAAGATCTTCTTACGCTTCCAGGCGTGGGAAGGAAAACCGCAAATGTTGTCCGGGCCAATGCTTTCGGTTTTCCGACGATGCCGGTCGATACTCATGTTTTTCGGGTTTCTAACCGGCTGGGACTTTCTGTAAGCAAAAATCCGGAAAAATGCGAAAAAGACCTTTGCCGGATCCTTCCCAGAGAAAAATGGAACTACGCCCACCTTTCCTTGATTATGCACGGAAGAACCCTCTGTAAGGCGAGAAAACCCCTCTGCCACGACTGTCCCCTTCAAAAATACTGCCGTTTTTATTGCCAAAAGGAAAAGGAGAAAAAATGAAAATCGCCATCCTCGGAGGAGGCGCTTCAGGCTTTGCCCTTGCCGGCCTTCTTTCAGACCAGGCCAGGGACCTAGGTTTGGAAATTGAGATTTTTGAACAGGGACCTTCTCCTTTAAGAAAAGTTCGAGCCACCGGGAACGGCCGCTGTAATTTTACTAACCGGAATATGGGCCCTGAATTTTATACCGGCGGATCCTCCTCTTTTGTAAAACCCATTTTAGAAAAATTTTCCTATTCCGATGCCCTAAAATTTTTCGAGGATTTAGGGATGCCCGCCCTTACCCTGGAGAGTGGGATGACCTATCCAAGGACCCTGTCAGCAGAAACTGTGGCCAGCCTTCTTTATTCGAAAGCCCTTCATGGGGGAGTAAAAATTTCAGAGGCCAGGAAGGTGATCGCCCTTCATAGGTCAAGGGAAGGGTTTGAACTGATCCTTGAGAACCCGGGCAAGGGGCCGATTTCCATAGAAAAAGACCTGGTTGTCCTTTCCACGGGTGGAGCCTATGGAATTGGAAAGAAAGAATGGTCCAACGGATATTCCCTGGTAAAGGATTTCGGCCACGGTCTAAGCCCGATTCATCCGGGAATTATTGGTTTGAAGGTCCAGGAAAGGGACCTCTGCCAGATCCTCTCTGGTCTTAAAATGGAGGTGGAATTTACCCTTGTGGTGGAAGGAAAAGAGGAAAAAAAAGAAAAGACTTTTTCCGGAGATCTCTTATTTACAGACTATGGCCTATCCGGAATGGGGATCTTCCGCCTTTCAAACCAGGCCTTGGACGCCCTTTGGGAAAAAGAAAAGGTTTTTCTTAAGATAAACTTTTTCCCCGACCTGTCCCAAGAAGCCCTCTCACAGTTTCTATTTCGACAGTTCCAAAATCACCCTTGGACGGCGGAAGAGGCAGTCCGGGGGATTCTTTCCCCAAGGGCAGCAGGCCCCCTTTTAAAACTTTCCTCCATTGACCCCGGAGCGCCGACAAAAAGGATTTCCATGGAGTCTATTGAGGCTTTCTCAGCCCTCCTTCACGGACTGGTCTTCCACCCAGTTGGGGTTCAGAAAAAGGATCATGGTCAGGTTACCTGTGGGGGCATTTCAACGAATCTGGTGGATTCAAAAACTCTGATGTCCAAGGTCTGCTCTGGCCTTTTTTTCACCGGGGAGGTTTTGGATGTGCAGGGGATTTGCGGGGGTTACAATCTCCACTGGGCATGGGCTTCTGCTTTTGCGGCATATGAGGGGATCCTCTCCTGGGTCAAACAGCGAAAAACAGACGCTTTTTTGGCGAAGATGTTATAATATAAAACTAAATCGCATGGGTGAAAAGCCTAATTTACAGCCCCGGGCTTTTTATTATGAATGGCATGGGCAGGCCAAGCTGCTCAGGAAGGAGCTTATTTTGACTTATCAAGACTTACCCGAAGTCAGAGAGGGCGAGCTTTCTCTGGTTGACCGGTGGAAAGAGATTGATCTTCTCGGTCGGTCCTGGAAAGAAAGGGAAGGCGGGCCAACGTATGTTTTCTATGACGGCCCTCCGTTCGCTAACGGCCTGCCGCATTACGGCCACCT
>CAMYOR010000153.1 GCA_947278105.1 uncultured Tissierellia bacterium | reverse complement strand
CATACGATATCCTGAGATGTCTCGTGGGCTCGGAGATGTGTATAAGAGACAGATGAAGATGTCATCGCCACTTTCGTTCCGCCGGAGCGGGTCATCGTCGGATGCCTGGAGATGGCCTCCATGAAAAAGGCCCCCGGCGAGGTCTATGGCAATGTCTTTGATACCGATATCAAGGTTCCCCTGGGCCCCATGGTCCCCGAGGATAAGAAATTAAATGAAGCCGTGGATAAGCTGGCGGAGATCTTCACCCAAGGCGGAGCCAAGTCCGTCAACGAAGGGGAGGATATCAAAACGGCCCGGTGGGCCAAGTGCATGGTAAACTGCCTGGCCAACCCGGTTCTGGGCCTGGTCCGCTACGATGCCAAAACGGCCATGAAATCTCCGGACTTTTCAAGGCTGATCATCAGTCTTGCCCAGGAAGGCTTAAAGGTCGCCCAGGCGGATGGGGCCAAGCTCGACTTCCCCACCCTGATGACCAAGGTCCTCCCCCAGGCTAAGAAAAATGCCGGCGACCACCTCCCGTCCATGGCCCAAGATATGATGATTTTCAAAAAGCAAACTGAAATCAACACTTTAAATGGCCATATCGTCGATCTGGGCAAAAAATACGGGATCCCCACCCCCTACCATGAGACAATTACATCCCTGATTCGCACCTACCAAACCGCTTACGACAAGCAGTTCTACCAATAAAAAGGAGCCTCCTATGATTGAGACAAAAATCAATAAAAACCTTTGCAAGGGCTGTGGGATCTGCGTAGAATTCTGTCCAAAGCACATTCTCGAAATTGGGGACGAAAGGAACCGCAAGGGCGTCTTCTATTGTCAGATTACGGATCAGGATCAGTGCATTGCCTGCCTTTCCTGTGCCATGATGTGCCCGGAAGGGGCCATTGAAATTTCAAAGAGTGAAGGAGAGTAATTATGGGTGAAAAGGCTTTTATGAAAGGAACGGAAGTCATCGCCGAAGCAGCCGTTCGGGCGGGCGTTCGTTTTTACGCGGGATATCCAATTACTCCCCAAAATGAGGTCCCGGAATATCTCTCCTGGCGGCTTCCTGAAGTTGGCGGCACCTTCATCCAAGGCGAAAGCGAAGTGGCCTCCATCAACATGGTCTATGGGGCGGCATCCGTCGGCACCCGGGCCATGATCTCTACCTCCGGCCCCGGAATCTCCCTGATGGCCGAAGGAATTTCCTACCTGGCCGGGGCAAAACTTCCGGCCCTGATCGTCAACGTCATGAGAGGCGGCCCGGGCCTGGGCTCCATTGAACCGGCCCAGTCCGACTATCTCCAGGCCACCAAGGCCACCGGTCACGGGGGCTTCCATCTGATGGTCTTCGCCCCGGACAGCCTCCAAGAAACCGTCGATATGATTTACAATGCCTTTGACTATGCCGAAAGAGACCGTCAGCCGGTCATGATTATCACCGACGGGGTTTTGGGCTCCATGATGGAAGAGGTGGAATTCCCGCCCATGCAGGAGATCGACAAGTCAAACTCCGACAGCTGGCGGCTTGGCAAGGGCATCCCCGGAAAGAAAATGACCCGGATTATCACCTCCATCTACCCGGAGGGCGGTGTTATGACCAACAACATCGCCGCCGGAGAAATGTGGAAAAGCTGGCAGGAAAATGATGTCCAGGTTGAAACGGTCCAATTGGAAGATGCCGAATACGTCATCGTTGCCTATGGCATTGCGGCCCGAGTGGGCCGGGAGGTTGTCAAGCGCCTGCGCGAGAAAGGGTACAAAGTGGGAATGATCCGTCCCAAGACCGTATTCCCCTTCCCCGAAAAGACCTTTGAAGACCTCAACTATGATCAGGTGCGGGCCTTCATCGACCTGGAGATGACCCTCCCCAGCCAGATGAAGCCGGATATTGAGCGGATTACCCGCTTCCAGAAGCCCATTTACTCCTACGGCACCTCCGGCGGAATCACCTTAGATGATGACAGCGCCTACGATGAAATTTTGAAGTTAATCCAGGAGGATCAAAATGGAAAAAACTGAAATGAAAAAAGTTTATGCCCGTCCTTCTGCCCTGCTCCCGATGAATAGCGGCTATTGCCCTGGCTGTATGCACTCCGGCATCGCCAAAGTGATCGGAAGAGTCCTGGATGATCTCCAGCAGACGGACAATACCCTCTTGGTCCTGCCGGTTGGCTGCTCCACCATGGCCACCCTCTATTTTCGCCTGGATATGGTCGTAGCGGCCCATGGCCGGGCTCCCGCCGTAGCCACCGGCGTCAAGCGGTGCGCTCCCGACCAGCTCTGCTTTACCTACCAGGGCGATGGGGACCTGGCGGCCATTGGCCTTGCTGAGATTCTCTCCGCGGCCAACCGGGGCGAGCATTTCACGGTCATCTTCGTCAACAACTCCATTTATGGGATGACCGGCGGACAGATGGCCCCGACGACCCTCGTTGGGCAGAAGACGACCACCAGCATCTACGGCAGAGATCCCTCGGATGTGGGCTATCCCCTCCATATGTGCGAGCTGATCTCTCAGCTCTCGGCCCCTTACTATATCGAAAGAGTGGCCATGGACAGTCCCCTTCATGTCCGTCAGGCGGAAAAGGCCATCAAACACGCCTTTGAAATCCAGCTTGAGGGCAAGGGCTTTTCCTTCGTGGAAATCCTTTCCACCTGCCCCACCAACTGGGGGTTGAGTCCCCAGGACTCCGTAAAATACATCACTACGACGACGAGCAAGGAATTTCCTCTGGGCGTTTTCCGGGATAAAAGTAAGGAGAAGGTGGAATCATGAAAAGGGTATTTGTAATCGCCGGAATCGGCGGCCAGGGCGTTTTAAGCATCGGACAGACCGTCTCCCAATA
>CAMYOR010000152.1 GCA_947278105.1 uncultured Tissierellia bacterium | reverse complement strand
CGATGGAAGTGAATGTGGCGGATGAAACTAATGCAGTGATGGAGATTCCCTTGACCCAGATCAAGCTGGAGGGCCTTTCTTCAAAAGTCCAGCTGGAACCTTCTCCAAAGGAGGGAAAGGTCACTTTAAATCTTAGGGGATTTTCGGATGACTTTGCCAAGATGAAAAAGACGGACTTTAAGCTGACCGTTTCCATGGATGGGATTACAATTCCGGCTCCCGGGAATGAATTGGAGGTCCCGGTGAAAGTTCAGGCGCCGGTAATTTTCAAACTGAAGGATTATCATCCCCTGAAAGTGAAATATAAAGTTTTGGCCAAATAGAGAGAAAATTCGAGAAAAGTTAAAAAATCGAAAAGAGAGGCCATAAAAAAGCACTCTGGATCGGCCGCCGATCCAGAGTGCTTTTAATTAGGAAAGGAATTTAGAAGAATGATGCGCTCGTTATTACGCTTGCTATCTAACTATCTATAGTATAGAGATGACTTGTGTATATTTTATGTAGAAGCTTTGATAAAATAAAAGAAATTAAATTATTTTCCCGGTTTTTCTTTCCGGGGCCGCTTCAGGGGAATTTCCCTGAAATCATCGTCAGGAGGTTATATGAATCACGTTCGAGTCCGTTTTGCTCCCAGCCCAACGGGCTATATGCATATTGGAGGACTTCGCACTGCTCTGTTTAATTACCTTTTCGCCCGTCATCACGGGGGGGAATTCATTTTACGGATTGAAGATACCGATCAAACCCGCTATGTTGAAGGGGCCCTGGAAAACCTGATCAAGGTCCTCCAATGGGCTGGGCTTCACTATGATGAAGGCCCGATGATCAGCCCGGAAGGAAAGATTCAGGAAAAGGGAGACTGCGGCCCCTATATCCAGTCCGAGCGGATGAAGGCGGGAATATACAATTCGTATATTGAACAACTCCTTGAGGAAGGAAAAGCTTACTACTGTTTCTGCTCGAAAGAAAGGCTGGACCAGGTCCGAGCGGACCAGAAGGCCAAAGGAGAAACCCCTCGCTATGACGGGCACTGCCGCGCCATTCCCTTAGAGGAAGCCAGGAAGAGGAAAGAGGCGGGCGAAGAATATGTGATTCGCCTGAAGCTTCCTGAAAATACAGAGATCCGTTTTCATGACCTGGTGAAAGGGGAGATTGTCATCAATACGAATGAAATGGATGATCAGGTTTTAATCAAGTCAGACGGCTTTCCCACCTACCATTTTGCCGTTGTCGTGGACGATCATTTAATGGGAATCTCCCATGTTGTCCGGGGGGAGGAGTGGATTAGTTCCACTCCCAAGCATATTTACCTCTACCAGGCCTTGGGCTGGGAGCCTCCGGTTTTTGTCCATCTTCCCACAGTTTTGGGAGAGGACCATAAAAAATTATCAAAAAGAAATGGGGATGTCTCGGTCGAATCCTTTGTTGAAAAGGGATATTTGCCCCCGGCTCTGATCAATTATATTGCCCTTTTGGGCTGGTCACCGGAATCAAACGAAGAAATCTTGTCCGCCGATGATCTTAAAAAATTCTTCGATTTTGACCGAATTTCCACAAACGGGGGAATTTTTGATATAAAAAAGCTCAACTGGGTTAACCAGGAGTACATTAAAAAGATGCCCCTGGAAGAAGCGGAAGCTTTCTTTGAAAAATACCTAATCCAGGCAGGTCTTATTAACGGATCCTATCCGGCTGAAAAGCTTCGCCTGGTAACAGAGACTTATCAGAACCGGGTTGAGCATTTTTCTCAGGTCCCCGACCTCACCCGCCAGCTTTTTCTCTCTGCTCAGGACCTTCCTTACGATGAGGATGCCCAGGAGGCTGTGAAAACGGAGGAGGGTAAGAGGCTCCTTTCTCTCTTTGAGAAAAAAGTAAAAGACGCCTCTTCCTTCGACCAGGCTTTTTGTTCAGGCCTTGTAAAAGAAATTCAGAAGGAAACAGGAATAAAAGGGAAGAATCTCTGGTTTCCCCTTCGGTCTGCCGTCGTCGGTCAGACTTCGGGGCCAGATTTCACCAATACGCTTCTCATTTTAGGTCAGGAAGAAATTCTAAAACGCCTGGACCGGGTAAAAAGAGAGCTGAAATAGCCAAAAAGAGGGAGGAATCTTATGTCAGTGAAAATTTTTAGTACCCTGTCCCGTCAAGAAGAAAGCTTTGAACCGGTTGAAACCGGCAAGGTGAGAATGTATGTTTGCGGGCCCACCGTTTATGATTTTATCCATATTGGCAACGCCCGTCCCCTAGTGGTTTTCGACACCTTTCACCGGTTTATGAAATGGTCCGGATATGATGTGAAATACGTCGTTAATTTCACGGACATTGATGATAAAATCATCAACCGTGCAAACAAAGAGGGAGTCAGTTATTCGGATATTTCTGAAACCTATATCGACGCATTTCTCCATAACGCCCGCCAGTTAAACCTCCTGGAAGAAGAAACGATTCATCCGCGGGCAACCCAAATGATTTCTCAGATCATTGAATTTGTTCAGGGATTGATTGATAAAGGGATGGCTTACGAGGCGGAGGATGCTGTCTATTTTGATGTTTCCAAGGACAAGGAATACGGGAAGCTTTCTGGGAAAAAAGTGGAAGACCTCCAGGCAGGCGCGAGAATATCGGTCAATGATAAAAAAGATGATCCCATGGACTTTGCCGTCTGGAAGAAGCAAAAGGAAGAAAATGAACCGGCCTGGGACAGCCCCTGGGGGCCGGGAAGACCAGGTTGGCACATTGAATGCTCAACGATGTCCCGGAGTCTTTTGGGCGATACCATTGATATTCATGCCGGCGGGGCGGATCTGATCCTGTCTCTTATACACATCTCCGAGCCCACGAGAC
>CAMYOR010000151.1 GCA_947278105.1 uncultured Tissierellia bacterium | reverse complement strand
TCGGAGATGTGTATAAGAGACAGACCTTGCCCTCCTCATTTTTGCCATTACCTATGGGGCGATGATTGCTTTGCCCAACTACCGGGCCCACACCGCCCTTCTTGCGGCAGCCCTCATGGTCCTCTTTGGCTTTGTCCCCCTGGGCCAAGTCCTTCACGAAATCAACTGGAACGTCATCATGACCATCGCAGGAACCATGGGCCTGGTAACCCTTTTTATTGACTCCATGATGCCGGCCCGCTTGGCCGACCGGATTATTGACAAAATGCCCGATGTCAAGTGGGTCACGGTTGCCATCTCTCTTTTTGCAGGCTTTATTTCGGCTTTTGTCGACAATGTTTCGACCGTTTTAATGGTCGCTCCTATTGCCATCGTCGTGGCCAAAAAACTTGACTTTTCCCCGGTGAAGATGGTCATCGCCATCTCAATTGCCTCGAACCTCCAAGGGGCGGCGACCCTGGTCGGGGATACGACTTCCATTATGCTGGCCGGCCATGCCAATTTAAACTTCATGGATTTTTTCTTTTTTCAGGGAAAGCCCGGCCTTTTTTGGATTATTCAGGTCGCCATGCTGGCTTCCACCCTCTTCCTTTACTTTTACATGAAAAAGGACGATAAGAGAGTCGAAGCGAGAAACCTTACCCAGGTTACCGATTACTTTCCCAGCTGGATGCTCCTGGGGATGGTCTTTAGCCTGGTCCTCGCATCCTTTGCCGAGGTCCCGGAAATCTTTTTTCTTCCCAATACGGCAAAGAACACCACGGGCTACGTCTGCATGATTTTTATGGTCCTGACCTTCCTGATTGAGACCAGAAAAAAAGGATTTCAAGATACCCTCCACATTGTCCTCTCGGACTTGGATGTCTTCACCCTCCTGCTTTTGTCGGGGCTTTTTATTGTGATTGCGGGGATCCGAAATGCGGGAGTGATTGACCAGGTCGCCAAGCTTTTTACGAAGGTGGGGGGAAAGAGCCCCTTCCTTATGTACACCCTCCTGGTCTGGGCTTCGGTCTTCTTTTCCGCCTTTATTGACAATATTCCCTATGTGGCGACCATGCTGCCTGTTGTCGCCGGCATTGCAGGGAACATGGGCATTGACCCGACGGTCCTTTATTTCGGCCTTCTATCAGGCGCGACCCTGGGCGGGAACCTCACCCCTATCGGCGCCTCCGCCAATATCACCGGAATCGGAATGCTTCGAAAAGGGGGCTACGAGGTCTCCAATCGAAGGTTCATGTCCATGTCCATCCCCTACACCCTGATCGCCGTCCTGGTCGGCTACCTGCTTATTTGGCATTTTTTTGGCATCCGCGGATGATCCTGGGGGCCGAAGCCTTTTCGGCCGCCAATCGAAAATTGGATATTTTCATTTGATCCCTGAAAAATGCGCTTTCCGCAAATTTTATATACTTTTAAGGAGTGAAGAATGGCATACAACAATCCAGAAGAAAGTGACCGTTTTAAAATGATTTATGTGCTTGCCCTCGCCTTGGCAGCCCTCGCCTTTATCCTGGTGAGCAAGCTTTTGGCTGGGGCTTTTCACAATGAGCCAAGCCAGAAAGAGGAATCCCAGGAAGTTTCCATTTCTCAGTCGATCCAGCAATAAAGTAAGAGAGGGATAATTATGACCGATGTCTATGAAAAAGCCCTGGACCTGCACAGGAAATTAAAGGGAAAAATTTCCACCGAGCTGAAAACTCCGATTGAGACCAAAGAAGACCTCTCCCTGGTCTATTCTCCCGGCGTAGCCGAGCCTTGCCGGGAAATTGTCAAGGATCCATCCCTTCAGTATGAATACACCTTTAAGGCCAACACCATTGCCGTCATCTCCAATGGGACGGCCGTCCTGGGTTTAGGGGATATCGGTCCCCGGGCGGCGCTGCCTGTGATGGAGGGGAAATGTGCCCTTTTTAAACGCTTCGGAGGCGTCAATGCCGTCCCGATTGTCATAGATGAGAAAGATCCCGACCGGTTTATTGAAATTGTCCGGGCCATTGCCCCGACTTTCGGGGGAATCAATCTGGAGGATATCAAGGCCCCAGAATGTATAAAAATCGAAGAGACTTTAAAAAAGGAATGTGACATTCCGGTCTTTCACGATGACCAGCACGGGACCGCCATTGTCGTTACAGCGGGCCTGATCAATGCTTTAAAGCTGGTGGGGAAAAAGCCCGAGAATTGTACAGCCGTCATTTCCGGGGTAGGGGCGGCGGGCTCCTCCATTATCAAAATGATGAGGGACCTGGGCATTTCCTGTATTTACGGTTTTAATTCCAAAGGCATTTTAAATCGAAAAAGGGCGGAGACTTATTCTAATCCCCTCTACCGGACCCTTGCTCAAATCACCAATCCCAAGGGCGAGGACCTTTCTTTGGAGGAAGCCATGCAAAGGGCAGACATTTTTATCGGCGTCTCTGTGCCCAATAAGATTAATCAGGCTATGGTAAGATCCATGAAAAAAGATCCGATCATCTTTGCCCTGGCAAATCCCCAGCCTGAAATTGCCTATGAAGAGGCTAAGGCTGCCGGAGCCAGGGTGGTAGGAACGGGCCGGTCCGATTATCCCAATCAGGTCAATAATGTTCTGGCTTTTCCCGGCCTATTCCGGGGAGCCTTGGATGCCCGGGCTGGCGAGATCACCGAAGAGATGAAAAAGACGGCGGCCATGGCCCTAGCGGCCCTGATTCCTGAAAAAGACCTCCGAGAGGACTATGTTATCCCCTCGCCCCTGGATCCCAGGGTGGGGGAAGCCGTGGCAAAAGCGGTCGCCCTGTGCGCCCAAGCGGGACGGGAGAGATCTTGACAAGCAGCGAAGATCTGCTAAACTTATATTGTACAAACTGAATATTGCTTAGGGG
>CAMYOR010000150.1 GCA_947278105.1 uncultured Tissierellia bacterium | reverse complement strand
GGGCTATTATGACCGGTTTTTGGCGGATTTTTCCGGGAAGATCCTGGTGGCCTGTCCCCAAAAGCTCATTTTTCCGACCCTTCCGGTTGGCCCTCTTGACTGCGGTTTCCCCTGGATCCTGACGGAAGAAGGGCTTTTTCCGGCAAAGGACTAGGATCCGAAAAAGAAGAAAGGAAAGGATCATGACAACGACAAACTGTATCCGCGGCTGCCAGCTTTGCACCATGGAGATTGATCTTTTTTCTTCCCTGCCCCAGGAAAAGCAAAGGGCCGTTTTTGCCCTGGCCAGCCACTATTTATATGAAAAAGGGGAGCTGATTTTTCGCCAGGGGGACCAGGCCCGGTCTCTCTACATTATTCACATGGGCCGGGTCAAGCTTCAAAGCTTTGATACCGAGGGGAAGGAAACGATCTTTGAAATTCTGGGTCCCCAGGATACCCTGGCCGATGAATTTTTCCTTGAAAATACGGCCTACCCCTATAGCGCCTCCTGTATGGAGGATACCCTGGTCTGCGCCATACGCCGGGACGATTTTATGCACTTTTTATACAATGAGCCGGAGGCCATGATGAAAATGGTGGGGGCCATGAGCCGAAAGCTGCGCCTGGCCAATGAGCGGGCGGCCCTTCTTTTTGAAAATAACGCCCTGGTCCGCCTGGCCTCCTTTCTCTATTATCAAACCCTTAAAAACCAGGTTTTGGACGTGAACCTGACCGTCGATGAAATCGCCGGGTCCATTAATTTAAGACGAGAAACCGTCAGCCGCAAGATCAGCCAGCTTCAAAAAGAAGGCTATATTCACCGGGTCGGTCAGTCCGGCATCCACGTGGAAGACGTGGAGGATCTTCGGGCTTTTATTGAAGGGGCCCACCAGGATTAGGAAGGAATAACCATGCTTGATGTCTGTCTTTTAGGAACCGGGGGGATGATGCCCTTGCCCGGCCGCCATCTTACCGCCCTCCTCCTCCGCTATAATGGTCATTCAATTTTGCTTGACTGTGGCGAAGGAACCCAGGTGGCCATCCGCAAATATGGCTGGTCCATGCACTCCATTGATGTGATCTGTTTTACCCATGTTCACGGGGACCATGTCGCAGGGATCTCCGGCCTCCTTTCTTCCATGGGAACAGAGGGGAGAAGTGAACCGGTCCATATCATCGGGCCCGGTTTTATTGAATCGGTCGTCTCCCAGCTGTGCGTGGTCATGGCGGTGCCCTTTGACGTGATCTTCCATTCCGTGAAGGAAGAAAATCTTGAAAATTATGGGGTTCAGATTCATCCTTTTCCGGTTAAGCACAACATTTCCTGCTATGGTTACCGGTTTGAAATCCCCCGGCGGCCAAAATTTTTCCCGGAGAAGGCCAAGGCCCTGGGGGTCCCTCTCCAAGACTGGAAAAAGCTTCAGGCCGGGGAGCCGGTGCGCCTGGGTCTTCGAAAGATCCGCCCCGAAGACGTCTGCGGCCCTCCTCGAAGGGGCATTTCTCTGGTCTATTCCACCGATACCCGGCCCTGCAGGAAGCTGGAGGAGGCCGCCCGGGATGTTGATCTTCTGATCACGGAGGGGATCTACGGCGATCCGCAAAAACACCAGTCCGCCGTGGAAAAGCACCACATGACCAGCCAGGAGGCCGCCGCCCTTGCCAAAAAGGCCGGCGCTCGCAGGGTTTGGCTCACCCACTACAGTCCCTCTTTCCGCAATCAAAGGGACTATGACAAGGCCATCAAGTCCATTTACGATAAGGTTTCCTTCGCCTCAGACGGCCAGACCCTCTCCCTAAACTTTCCCGAAGAGGAGGAGCCTTCTTAAATTTCAGCAGGTCCGACAGGGAAGGGGGACTGCGGCCCGAAAGAGGCTTGCCTTGCGAAGGGGGCTTGCCTCGCGAAGGGGGCTTGCCTCGCGAAGGGGGCAGCCCCCGCAAAGGAGCTTGCCCCGGAAAATTTCCAAAATTTGGGAAATACTCTGAGACCTTGTCCCCGGAATCCGGGACCCTTTGGGGCCCTAAAAAATATCTGACCATGATATCCTTGGATGGAAGCGCAGGAGGAGGCGGTCATGGTCATTTTTTACATTCCCTTAGTCTTGTTTTTGATCTTCCTGGTACCAGCCGCCCGGGAAGACGAAAAAACCTGTAAAATTTCCAATGCCAGGCTTTTCTTTTTCCTTCTTCTCTATGGGATTTTCTCTGTCATCTTTAGCCTTTTGGCAAAAAAAGGCCGCCTTCCCCTGGCTCCCCATCTTTTTGTAAAAATCTGGGTCTCCCGGCTTCTGACCGGGGGCCTGGGCCTTATTTTTTTCGTCCTCCTCTCCCTGATCAGCCGCAAAAGCATGGGCATGGGGGACGCCAAAATGTTGGCCCTTCTTCTTTTATATACCGGCCTTTTCGATGGTCTTTTCATCATGGCCCTTGCCTTCTTTTTCACCCTCTGCCGGGCCCTGATTAGCCATATCAAATCTTCTTTTTATGAAGTTCGCCGAAAAAAGTCCTTTCCCTTTGCTCCCCAGCTGGCCCTCTCCTATGGCCTGTTCTTCATCATGAAAGTCGTCCGCCTTTTACTCTGAAAAGTGATCGATTCAGAAGGAGCCCGCCTCCGGCCCCGCCCGGGGCCGGAGGCGGGCGGGTTTATGTTGGGCGAACCGATGACGGGCGTTAAAAATTTAACAAAAATACCGCCCCGCTCCACCCTAAACCCCGAAAAGTGCCATTTAGGGTGGAACCCTCATTCCACCCTAAACCCATAAAAACGCCGATTGGGGTGGAGGAAAAGTCAAAATCTCGTTAAATATTTATCAAAAATCTTGTTCAACTCCACCCTAAACGCCAAAAAGTGTCATTTAGGGTGGAACCTCCATTCCACCCTAAATGCTGTCTCTTATACACATCTGACGCTGCCGACGAATAGAGAGGTGTA
>CAMYOR010000149.1 GCA_947278105.1 uncultured Tissierellia bacterium | reverse complement strand
GATTTGCTCTCCCCCTTCCTGCAAAACTTCGGCTAAAAGGGGATAAAGCAACGATTTCCTTTTTTCCATCCCGTAGGAAAGGCATTGAACGACAAGAAGATCATTGAATCGGTCAACGGTAAGGCCCGGCATCCCATCAGATTCGCCGAAGATGATCCGGACGGCCTGAAGATCCTCTTTTTTCATCACCTGCTTTCGGTAGGCCCAGGCGTAGGAAAAACGCCTTTTCCAAAAAGCCTCATCAAAATGATCGTTGGCATTTTGTGAAAGAAGGCGGATCCGAATTTTACTTTTTTGGCTCAATAGCCCAGTTCCAAGATAAACCTCTTTTTCGCTTACGGCATCGACAAGATCGCCATTTTGGGCATCACCTTCCTGACCGAGGATCTCTCCTTCATAGATCCAGGGATGGCCGGCCTTTACCCATAGGGCGCCTTTTTTGCTGATGATAAAGCGAGGATAGGTTCTTTTAATTTTCATAAAGCGTCCTTTCGTCCAAATCCATCCCAATATTTCCAGGGGACATATTGAACTCCATCAATCGTCCCATAAAAGTCACCCAGGTGGAAAATCGCCAACTGGGTTTGTTGCTTGCCCATTTTCTCGGGATATTCTTTTAAATGATTTCCTGCTTTCTGAAGCTGGGGGGAGTTACTTTTAATCTCAATCGCAAAGTCATGGGCCCAATTTGCAATCAGGTCCACTTCATAGCCATTTTTATCTCGATAAAAAGTTAGGTTGGCTCTTTTGCCCTGATGAAATCGCTGTTTTAAAAGCTCGGTGACGGCAAAAGTTTCAACAATTGCCCCCTTGTGACGGCTAAGAAGAAGCTCTTCCACCGACTCAATCCTCAGGAGATAGCAGAGAATCCCGGTGTCAATAAAGTAGAGTTTTGGCGATTTAACCAGGGTTTTTCCAAGGTTTCCCGCTTCAGGTTCGAGGAAAAAGAGGAGGAAGGATTTTTCCAAAATAGAGAGCCAACTTTTAATGGTGGGCGCAGAAACCCCAACCTGCCGGGCCATTTTCTCCATTGAAAAAATTTGTCCGCTGTAAAGGGCACAAATCTGAATGAACTGATGAAAAGAATGGATATTCCTGCTGTTAATCTGATCGCGAATATCCATATCCAGGGAGGTATTGATGTAACTTTCAAACCAGTCACCGGGAAGAAAAGACCGCTGAGGATCGTATAGGGGGGGATATTGCCCTTTCAAAATGAGCTCATAAACTTCGTCCGGAAGGAGGGCCTGGGATTGAAGTTCATCAATCGTCAGAGGCAAAAGATTCAGGTAAGCCATACGACCAGCCAGACTCTCTGAAATATTTTCTCGAAGGCGGAACTGATGGGAACCCGTTACTATAAATTGTCCCGGTTTTTTTTCAGAAGAATCGATCACCCTTTTTAAAGCTTCAAAAATTTCTGGAATTTTTTGTACTTCGTCAAGAATAGCCCCCTCCGGATACGCTTTTAGAAAATCAAAGGGGCTTGATGCGGCTAATTCTCTTATGGAGGGGTCATCAAAATTGACGTAGGGCTTTTCTGGAAAAGTAGCTTTTGCCAGCGTTGTTTTTCCGCTTTGGCGGGGACCGGTAATGCCGATGGCAGGAAATTGAGATGCCAGCCTGATTAACGCCTTTTGTGCTTCTCTTGGAATCATGGACCTTCCTCCTTCGATTTCTTTTCTATTTATTATAGGATAATCCAAAGTTTCAAGTCAGAAAATCTAAAGTTTTAAGTCAGAAAATCAAAAGTTTAAAGTCAGATAATCTAAAGTTTCAGTCCCGATATTCCAAAGTCATCCTTTTTCCCTACTGGGGCTCCTTGCAGACATCGACCCAAGGGGGCATATCCAGGCATTTTTCCAGGTCTGGAATCGAACAGCGAACGGCGCTGTGATCATCCCCGGCGGCGGGGTAGACGAGCTCAAAGGCTTTGAGACTTTGGTCTAAGAAAATTCGGATCCCTTCTTTGGCTCCGAAGGGGCAGACTCCGCCCGGGGAATGACCGACGGCGGCCTCTACTTCGTCTGCCGGGATCATTTTTGGCTTTTTTTTGAAGGCATCTTTAAATTTTCGGTTATCAACTCTTGCGGTTCCTGCGGTAAGAATGAGGATGGGCTCTTCCCCGACATAAAAAGACAGGGTTTTGGCAATTTCGCCTTCCTGGACGCCAACCGCTTTAGCGGCGAGAGGAACGGTTGCCGTGGATTCCTCAAAAACAAGGATCCGATCTGCAAATCCCTTTTCCTCTAAAAATTTTTTTGCTTTTTCAAAAGACATGGACTCCTCCTTTTTCATCGAGCATTTTTGACTTTATTCGAAGGTCTTTGGCAATGAGGCGAGACTGACCCAAAAGCCTTGGCTAGAGCTGACTTTCCTTTTCAAATCCCCTGAATTTGGCAGGACTTTAGGGTTTCTAAAGCAGCCTCGTGTTTTTCTGGACTCACCCCGGCGCAGCAGTGGGGATCTACAGAAATTTTTGTCTCCGGCAGGAGGGCCTTGAGGAGGAGGGCGTTAGAAACCACGCAGATATCTGTACAAAGTCCAACCAGCTCGATTTCCAGGGGTTCTTTTTCAGCCATTTTTTTAATGGCAAAAGCCAGGTCTACGGATCCAAAGGTGGGCTTTTCAAAAATATGATCTTGGAGAATCAGAGACCCAATATCTGGATGAAGGCCCCAGCCCTCCTGGCCTTTTATGCAGTGAGGGACAGGAAGATATTTTCCCTCCTGACTGGTGAGGTAGTTTTGCGGATGGGTGTCCTGGGTGGCAAAAACGTCGCAGGGCGGATATTCCTTGATCTTTTGAATCACTGCGGGAACGATGGATTGAGCCTCCCTGGTTCCCAGGGCCCCGTCGATAAAGTCACTTTGCATATCCACTACAATTAAAATTTTCCTTGTCATTGCAAGCTCCATTTCCTTTAGGATCTTTTTTT
>CAMYOR010000148.1 GCA_947278105.1 uncultured Tissierellia bacterium | reverse complement strand
GTGTATAAGAGACAGCCCTAAATCCATGAAAACGCCATTTGGGGTGGAATAAAGGAGGAACTTCGTCAAAAATTTATCAAAAAATCGCCTTTTATTCCACCCCAAACTGCGAAATGCGCCAATTGGGGTGGAATTCAATCCCACCCTGAACCCACGAAAAAGCCGTTTGGGGTGGAGTGAGTGCCAATTTTTGTTAAATATTTGTCAAGGAATTGCCCCCCCACTCCACCCTAAAACCCCGAAATAGCCATTTGGGGTGGAGTCGGAGGAGTTTTCAGAAGGAAGCCCGCCTCCGGGCCCGGAGGCGGGCAGCTAAAGCCGCATTGCCTTCGGCAATGCTTTGTTTTCAGAAGGAGCGCCCGCCCGCGGCGGGCGCGGTTGTCTATTCCGGCGCCTGCAGGCAAAAAAACGGTGTCCGAACGCCTCCCGGCGTTCGGACACCGCCCCCTGGGTTCCGCCCTACCTCAGGCCCCTCTTCTCCCTGCTCACTCAATATGGGACCGGTCGGTGTGGGCGGCGATATCCTCATTGATCATCCGAATCGTCTGAATCGCCTCATTGGTGCCCAGAACGAAAATATGGTCCCCGGCTCGGAAGGCGTCGGCGGGCGTCGGATTAATGGAGACAAAATCCGCATTGTTAATGCCGATGATGCTGACCCCGTAATTCTTGCGGATGTCCAGCTCGGCCAAAGACTTGCCGATCCAGGTCTTCGGCACATTGATTTCCGCAATGTAATAGTCCTTGGAAAGCTCAATAAACTCAAGCAGCTTGCTGCTGACAAGCTTATTCGCCACCCGAATGCCCATGTCCCTTTCCGGAAGGACGACCGAAGTGGCGCCGACCGACCGAAGAATCTTGGAATGGCGCTCATTTTGAGCCTTGCAAATGATCTCAGGGATCTTTTTCTCCTTGCAAATGCTGGTGGCCAGGACCGAGGCCTCGAAATTGCCCGAAATCGCGATAATGGCCACGTCGCAGGAATGAAGGCCAATCCCGTCCAGCCCTCCCTCAACCGTCACATCCCCGCGGACGGCATAGGTGACCAGAGGCGCCAGAGCATCCACCTTGTCGGCATTTTTATCGACCACCAAAACCTGCTGGTCCATATTGACCAGAGAGGTGGCCACGGCAGAGCCAAAGCGGCCGCAGCCGATCACCGCATAGGACTTTTTCTTTTTCTGCATAAAATCCTTCTTTCTTCAGAGCCCCAAGGGGGCTATTCTATGGCAATACCAAGGCCTCCAGCCATTCCGGAGCCCAGCCCCTAGGCCGGAGACTTTGCTGGGCCGGGCCCTACTCCTAGCCGATTAAGACATTCTCCTCGGCCAGGTGGTTTTTCTTTTTCGTATCCCTGGGCACCAGGATATAGAGAATGGCAATGGGGCCCAGCTTGCCAAAAATCATGGTCATCATGATGAAAATCTTCCCCAGGCCGGAGAGAAAGGGGGTTAGATTTCGGGTCAGGCCCACGGTGCCAAAGGCCGAAACCGTCTCAAAGATCAGGTCCTTAAAGTCGGCGGCGGGCTCGGTCAGGGTCAAAAGATAGGTGACCATCAGGCACCAGAAGAGGGCCACAAAAAAGATCACAAAGGCCTTGCGGAGGGCCGCTGCGGCGATATTGCGGTGGAAGATCGGCGCCTCCCCCGAAGAGCGGATCTCGGCCAGGGTCCCCAGGAAGACAGCGGCAATGGTCGTCACCTTAATGCCCCCGGCCGTAGACGAGGGCGCACCGCCGATAAACATCAGGGCCAGGGTGTTGGAAAAGCTCGCCCCCCGGAGCTGACTCTGGTCAATCGCGGAAAATCCGCAGGTCCGGGTCGTCACCGACTGGAAAAAGGCATTGAGCCATTTCTTTCCCAGGGGCATCAGGCCCAGGGTCGTGGGATTGTCATGTTCCGAAAGAAAGATCAAAAGAGTGCCGGAGACGATCAGAATCCCCGTAATCAAAAAGACCACCCGGCTATGGAGGCTGAGCCGGCCATGGTCCCGGATATCATAAATATTGATATAGACGACATAGCCCAGGCCCCCGCTGATAATCAAAAAGGCAATGACCAGGAGGAGCCAGGGTTCTTGATTCATCGGAACCAGGCTGCTGGCAGAAAGAATATCGAAACCGGCATTGCAAAAGGCCGAAATTGAGTGGAAAATCGAATACCAAAGCCCCTGTCCGAAACCGAACTTGGGAATAAAATAAATGGCCAAAAGAAGGGCTCCGACCAGCTCAATGACAAAGGTGAGAACCAGGATAAACTGGGTCAGCTTCATCATTCCGTCCAAGGAAGCCGACCCCTTCTCCTCTTTGATCAGGAGCCTTGAGCTAATGCCGAATTGGGCATCCATGGCCAGGCCGAAGGCCCCCACCGTTGTCATGATACCCAGTCCCCCCAGCTGAATCAGGCAAATAATAATGACCTGGCCGAAAAAGGACCACTGCTGGCAGGTGACGACAGGGGTAAGGCCCGTCACGCAGACTGCGGACGTCGCAACGAAAAAGGGATCCACCAGGGAGGGGGGCCGGCTCCCCTGGACCGCCAGAGGGGTGGAGAGAAGAAGCCCCCCCAAAAGGATCACCAGAAGGTAACCCGTTAAGAAAAAAAGAGGGGGGTTCGACTCCAGTTTATAAAATAACTTCTTGCTTTTAAAAGCTTTCATCTGACAAAATACTCCAATACTTCTCTGAAATACGAGACGTAATGATTATATAAAGAGAGGCGCAAAGAGTAAAGCAAATCAGAGGATAAAGCGAGGATGATCCCGCTTTTCCTCTTATTTTCCCTTTTTGTTGAGCCGATCAAGGACCTCCCGGTAGCCCCCGCTTCCGTAATAAAGGCATTTGCTGACCCGGCTGATCGTCGCCGAGGAAATTCCCACCTCTTCGGTCACATCCTGGTAGGAATAGCCCTTGTCCAATAAAATCGCCGCCTGGAGCCTTTGGGCC
>CAMYOR010000147.1 GCA_947278105.1 uncultured Tissierellia bacterium | reverse complement strand
CTACACCTCTCTATTCGTCGGCAGCGTCAGATGTGTATAAGAGACAGGCTGGAGACTTAAAAAGGAGAGGTAGTCGGGCCGGGTCCGGGAGATGGCCCGGGCCGATTCCCGGATATGGAGATCCGATTTTTCCCGGCCCCCCAGTCCAAAAATTAGGGTTACAGAGGTCCTTATTCCGGCCTTTTTGACCTTTTCCATGGCCATCACAAATTCTTCCTGGGTCTGGCCCTTGTCCATGGCCCTTAAAATCTCAACCGCCCCGGATTCCAGGCCGATGTAGACCATAGAAAGGCCGGCTTTTCGGAGGGCAAGGAGGTCCTGGTCCGATTTTAGGAGGATGTCCTTTACCGTAGCATAGGACGTGGCCCGCTCAAATGCGGGAAAAAGCGTCCGGCTCGTCTGGAGGATCTCTAAAAGCCGGGGCGTTGGCATGACCAGGGCATCTCCATCGGCCAAAAAAATCCGGCGGGTTCGGGGAAAAAGATCTGCCGTTTCCCGAAGATCGGACAAGATATCTTCCTGTTTTCGCATCACAAAGGGTTCGGCCTTATACATGGAACAAAAAAGGCAGGTGTTGTGGGCGCAGCCGAGGGTGCACTGAATAATTAAAGATTGGGCCTCCGAAGGGGGCCGGTAGACATCGCCATAATATTTCATCATTTATTTCCTTAATTAAAAGTTCCTTTTTAGTAGAGCTTTGCTATTTGTCAAGGTTTGGCTATTTGTCCGGGCTTTGCCTTTTGCTCTTGATAAAAAAATCCTCCCTTAGGCGGGAGGAAGACTTTTCTTCGACATTTGACTGAGCTGTCTATGACCACCGGTTAAGAAATTTCCTTCGTCATCCAGGAAATTATTGCGGAAAAACTCGTGCGAGGGGGTCGAATCTTCGGGATGAAGCTCGGAGGGATTAATCGTAAGTCGGGCAATGTCAAAGCAGAGACTTCCGATCAGCTCCATCTGAATCAGGATATCGTCAAAGGCCCGGTCGGCCGCCGTCGGAGGAACATCGCTTTCCGTGATCCGGATAAAGTGCTCCTGGCGGATCTTATTTTCCAGCTCATTGATCTTGTCCTGGTCCTTCTGGACCCGGTCATAGAACTTGGCATCCCGGGTCTTGTAAATCTGAAGAGCACAGGAATAGATCTCGGTTAAAAGGGCAAACATATCGTCCAGGCCGATGGCATCGACCTTGGAAAAATGTCCTTTTTCTTCATAGGCCTCCCCCAGATGATGGCCCATATAGGCGATGGCATCCCCGATCCTTTCGAATTTTCTTTCTACAGCAACGTTAATGGAATATTCCGAGGATTGGTCGGTGGAAAGCTGGTCCTTGGCAATTTTAAGAAGGAAGGAATTGACTTCTTTGTCGCAGGAATTAATAATCCCTTCAAACTTTTCGATCCGCTCCAGAAACTCATGGTCCCGGGTCCGATAGAACCTTTCCGCAGAAAGAAGCCCACGAAATACCAGCTCCGCAATCTGCTCAATCGCAATTTTGGCCTGGTGGAGAGCCTGGGCAGGAAAGCTTTGGGTTACGGAATCGTCCAGGTGAAGCTGGGCCAGCTCGAAGTAGTTGATTTCGGTTCCGGGAAGGATTTTTCTTAAAGCGGCGGCGGCCCACTTTGTCAGGGGAGCGAAAATAAGGACACCGGCAAAGTTAAAGACCAGGTGGGCCAGGGCGATGGTCATCATGGGATTTAAATGATAACGGGCAGCCCCCCAGGTGATAAAGGAGGCATAGGGATGGATGAGTAAGAGGAAAATCACCGACGTAATCAGATTAAAGAAAAGGTGGAAGACGGCGGTTCTTTTTGCCGAAACACTCCCTCCGATAGAAGCTAGGATAGCCGTGACGGTAGTCCCGATATTGGCTCCAAAGACCATGCCGATAGCCGGCAGAAGGGTCAGGGCCCCGGCGTCATAGAGCTTTTGGATAATGCCGACGAAGGCGGAAGAAGATTGGATCACCGCTGTTAATGCGGCCCCGATCAGGACGGAAATGCCAGGGTGTTTTCCCATCCTTACGATCATCTCCTCAAAGCCTTCAACGTATTGGAGCTGTTTTAAGGCTTCGCCCATCAGGTTTAACCCGATAAAGAGAAGAGCGAAGCCGGCGATAATATTGCCTAAATAGATGATTTTTTTTCTTCGGGCGAACATGATCAAAAGAACGCCGATCAGAAGAATGTAATAGGAAAAATATCCGAGATCAATACCAATTAATATAGAAGTGACGGTTGTTCCGATATTGGCGCCAAGGGTAATGCCGATGGCCTGCTGGAGGGTCATCAAATCGGCCCGGACCAGGGAAATGGCAATAACAGTGGTTGCGGAGGATGACTGGATTAGGCCGGTTAGGAAAACACCGACAAGAATTGCTTTCAGGGGCGTGGAAGTATATTTTTCAATGTATCCGCGAATTTTCGTCCCGGCAAAGTTGGTGAGGTTATCCCCCATCAGCTTGATGCCGAAGAGGAAAAGTCCCAGACCGCAGACAATATACTCCCACTGAATACTTTGGATTGTTATGGTTCTGGCCATAATTGCCATCCTCTCATAAGTATCAAGTATTAATAAAAAACTAACACGATTTCGAGCCTTTTTCAACCCATTTCCCTGCTTTTCCCTTACATTTGGATCCGCCCCTCCGACTAAATGCCTTTTTCGGCGTCTCTACTGGAGCGGCCACTCCGACTAAAAACCGAATTCGCCATTTTCGTCGGTGCGGCGGGAAAAAAGGGAGCAGAGGGCGAGGTTGGGGGGACTCCGCCGCTGGGAATATTTTGAGCGGGGTTCGAGATGGTGGATCAAGGGTATTGCCGCCTGCGGGCGGATCAGCAAGCCGGCGAGCGGGGTAAGATGAGGTGTCCCGGCCGTTGGCCGGGACGGGATTGAGAGGCCCTTGGCCT
This sequence comes from uncultured Tissierellia bacterium, assembly GCA_947278105.1. Classification (GTDB taxonomy): domain Bacteria; phylum Bacillota; class Clostridia; order Tissierellales; family Peptoniphilaceae; genus CABTZP01. The sequence continues at coordinate 46 of CAMYOR010000147.1, read as the reverse complement.
ACCGGGGCCAAGGGCCGGGGGCTTGGAGCCCGGCGCGGCCCCGGGG
>CAMYOR010000146.1 GCA_947278105.1 uncultured Tissierellia bacterium | reverse complement strand
TCTCTCTCCCTTGCGCTCCTCGTTTTTGGAATTTTGGATCCCCATATCAAGGAAAGTCGTTTTTCTCGGGAGAAAAGTTCTGCGGTGATCCTTTGGAGGGGCAGTATTTTCTCAGCGGGGAAAGAAACTGGCATCTGTCAAATTTTGAAGGGGCCTTTTCGGGGAAAGAAATTTTTGGCCCAGGGAATGTCGGGCGGGGAAAGAGGGACCCTTGAAAAAGTAGTCCTTTCCTTTCAGCCTTTTGACCGGCCGCCATTTCCTTCGCAATGGAATGAAGAAAAGGTCAGAGAAAGTCAGGGGTTTTCCGGAAAGGTGAGGGTGATCCGCCGCAAGCTTTTGAAAGGCCCGGGCCCTGTTCAAAAATTACAAAACCGTGCTTTAAAGACAATGAGGGCGCATTTTGCACTTTTCCCTGATCCGGCCGGGACCTTTCTTCAAAGGGTCTTTCTAGGTTCGGTTGAAGGAGAGCTTACCATTAAAGACATTATTAAGGAACTAGGTCTTCTTCATCTTTTAGCGGCCTCGGGCCTTCATGTTTCTTTAATTTATTTTCTTCTTCTCAGCCTTTTATCCAAGGCTCCCCTCCATCGAAAAGGCGCCGATTTTCTGATCTTTACCCTTCTTTTTCTCTATGCGAACCTATTAAATTTTCCAGCCTCAATTTGCCGGGCAGGTCTTTTTCTAACTTTTCGGGAAATCGCTCTTTTGTCTCACAGAAAAGCAAGCTTTCGGAGGATTTTTTTGCTCTCTCTTGCTTTTTTTCTGTTTTTTCGTCCCTATCAGGCTTTTTCTTCGGGGCTTCTTCTTTCCTATGCCTGTATCTTGGGAATCCATGTAAGCGGGCTAATCCAGAAAAAACATGTCCTTCACATTGAATTTTTTAAGAACATCCGGACGACCCTGTGGATTTCTTTTTTCACCCTTCCGATTCTTGCCACTATGAACGGAAGCTGGAATCCCATTGTCCTTCTGGCAAATCTTTTTGCTCTTCCTTTTTTCTCTATCATTTTTGCAACGGGATTGGGCATCTTCCTCCTTAGCTTTTTGCCTTTTCCAACCGGCCTTCTGATAAAGGTCTATGGAAGAATTTACCAGGCCTTTGAAAACCTCTTAAAAGGGCTCTTCCTGATTCGCCCCCCATCCATCCCCCTTGTTTTCTTAAAGAAATATATGGGACTTTATCTTTTTTTACTTTTTCTCATTTTGCTCATTAGACTTGGCATCTGGGAAAAAATAAAAGAAACGATAGAAATCCTTCCTCCTCTTTCCCAATCACAGTCAAGAAAAAGGATAGGATTTTTCTTTCGAGGATTATGCCTCTTTTTTCTGATCTATTACGGACTGGTTTTCTCTCCCTCGGCAGGTCCTCTTTTTTGCGCTTTGGATGTAGGCCAGGGAGATGCTTTTCTTCTTAAGTATTACGGAAAAAATTTTCTATTTGATACTGGAGGAAAGTTTGATTTTCAAAAAAAGCAAGATCGCGATGGAAAAGATTTTGTCCTGCTCTTGGAGGATCTGGGGATTGATAAAGTGGATGCTGTTTTCTTATCCCATCAAGACTATGATCATGTCGGAAATTTGAAAGCCCTAACGGAACATCTACCTGTAGGAAGAATTTTTCTTTCTCCAAATGGAAACGGGGGCTTGGATCCAGAAATTTATAGGTTTATTACGAAAGATCCATCCAAAAGAAGAAAAATTGCCCTGCAGCCGGTAAAAAAAGGTCAGAGCTTCTTGATTCAGCCAGGAGGAATTTTTCCAAAAAGGCCTCTTAAAATCCAGGTTCTCAATGAGGGACGCTTCGATGCCAAAGACAGGAATAATCACTCTATGGTCCTTCTTTTGGATTACAAGGCCAGGATCTTATTAACAGGTGATTTGGAAGAAGATCAAAACTGGGAAGAGAGCTGGCCGGAGGAGATCAGCCTTTTTAAAATTGCCCACCACGGGTCTAGGAAAGGGACCTCTTTAAAAATTCTCCAAAAAACCAGGCCAAAAAAAGCCCTTATTTCTTCAGGAAGAAATAATTCTTATGGTCATCCAAACCCTGAGACAATAAGAAGGCTTGAAAAAATAGGGGTCCCCTATGACCGGACCTCAGAACTGGGAACGATTTATTACCGGCAGCAACCGGGCAGGCCCGAGATCCTTATGGGAAAAAGAAAAAAAACCCAGGATGCTGAAAACTTTCAGGCGCTCCTATTCTCTGAGCTTTGCTTTTTCTATTGGATGGCCCGCTCCCCCTTACCGGGTGCTTTGATTGAAGTCCAAGGGCCTTCTTTGGCTACCGACCGAAAGAATCAGACCGATGCAAAATAAATTAATGATTTGGAAGGTTCCCCCATTCGAAATCAAGGGCAGGGGGATCCCAGTCATGGGCATTAGACCGAGCGTCATGCCAATGTTTTCGAAAATATGGATAAAGAGCATGGCGCAGATCCCCAGGACCAAAGAACGTTCAAAGTAGGTATTGGCATTTTTACTGATGGATAATCCCCGATAAAGGATCAGCCCATAGGTTAGGATCAAGGCCGTTCCGCCAAGAAAACCAAATTGTTCGGTGAGGACTGAAAAGATGAAGTCGGTGTCCTGGGCGGGAATAAAGCCAAACTGGGTTTGGGTCCCCTGCATATAGCCCTTTCCAGTCATTCTTCCTGATCCTATGGCAATGGTGCCCTGGAGTCCCTGGTAGGCGTAGCCCCTGGGATCCAGATTTGGGTTTAGGAAGTTTAATATTCGGTACTGCTGCTTTTCAGAGAGGTTAATATAGATTAACGGAGCCGCCAAGAGGGCAATAATCAGAGCCGCCAGGATGTATTTCCAGGAAATTTCTGCTTGAAAAACCATGATCGCAATAAAAAAAAGAAAAACGGCGGTGGTCCCCAGGTCAGGCTGAAGCATAATCATCATAAGAGGAATCCCCATTAGGCTGTCTCTTATACACATCTGACGCTGCCGACGAATAGAGAGGTGTAG
>CAMYOR010000145.1 GCA_947278105.1 uncultured Tissierellia bacterium | reverse complement strand
CTCTCTATTCGTCGGCAGCGTCAGATGTGTATAAGAGACAGATTTAAAGAAGGGCAAGTCAGTCGGGGAAAAATAACCTTGAAAAACGGACAGGAATGGCAGCAAAAAGAAGATGGCAGCTGGGAACTGCTTAAAAAGTGAGGGCTTATGAAGAAAAAGATTCAATGGATGGATACTCTTCGCTGCTTTGCCTTCGCTTTGATCCTGATCTACCATTTTTACCCCAATAATTTTCGCGGAGGCTTTTTAGGCGTTGACTTGCTTTTTGTCCTATCTGGCTACCTGGTAACGGCAAGGGCCTTGGATGCGGTCGCTCGGGAAGGACAATTTAAAAAAAATGAATTTTACCGAAAAAGGATTTTGCGAATTCTTCCGGCTGTCGTCCTCATGGTGGCTGTTTCCAGCCTCTTAGTGCTTTTTGCCAACAAAGATTTAAGGGTGGATATCGGAAGACAGACCGCAGGGGTTTTGGGTTTTGTCACCAACTGGTATGAAATTCTATCCGGCGGTTCCTACGAAACCAAGTTTGTTCCCCATATTTACGTTCATAATTGGTCCCTGGCCATTGAAATGCACTACTATTTGATCTGGGGTTGGATTCTTTTCATTTTGAGCGGACGGGCAAAAAACCGGGCCCAGTCTCGAAAAGCCCGCTTTCAAAAAGAAGATCTTTCTTCCTTCAAAACCGCAACGGCCCTGCGATCGAGGCTTATGGCCATTTCTCTTTTCGGCATCGCCTTTTTCACTCTTTTTCAGTGGTTTGGCCTGGGGAAGGAGTATTCCACTTCCTTTCTTTATTTTTCAGATCTGACCCGGGGAGCGCCCTTCTTCTTTGGTTCTCTGGCCGCATCCTTAAGCGGCCTGGATTTTGTTCCCCGGTCCTTCTTAGAAAAAACAGAAAGAAGAGGGGCATTTTATGATCTGCTTGTCTTCCTGGGAGCAGGAGCCCTTCTGGTTTTCTTTTCCTTTTTCTTCTCCTATGAGGATTCGAAAACCTACTTTTTTGGCTTCCTTTTGACAGACTTGGTTTCCATGGTCATGATCCTTACGGCCCGCAGCCTCCATGAAAAATCAAGAGAAGGAATCGAGCCGGCTCTGGTTCACGGGCTTTCAAAATATAGCTATGGTCTTTATCTTTTTCACTATCCCATTTACATCATCGCAAAGACAAAGCTTCCCCATCTAGTTTCGGTCGCCCTGGCCCTGGTTTTCGGGCTCCTCCTGGCGATTCTAGCCGAAGAGGTCTGGGCCCCGCTTTGGACTGGGCAGGAAATGGCCTCTCCCAGGGAAAATAAGCGAAAGAAAAAGCTTCTCCTGAGGGCTTTGGGAGGAATCGGAGTTTTTGTCCTCATGGTGGGCCTGACGGCCCCTTCCATGCTGAGTCTGGAAAAAGTTCTCTGGGCCGAGTCCCTCCACCAGGACATGGATCAGGTCGAAAGCTCTTTTAAAACGGTTCAAAACCTGGCGGTAAAAGAGAAGGACAAAGAAGAGAGGAAGGTTGCCGAAGCAAAACTAGAGAACCAGGGGGTTACGGTCATCGGCGACAGCGTTGCCTTAGGAATGCGCCCCTATTTTTTAGAGGCCTTTCCCAATATCAATGTCGACGGGTCCGTCAGCCGATTCCTCCACCATGGCGATGCCGTCCTTTTACAGATGGCAAGGCAGAAAGTCCTCAAAAAAAATGTGGTGATCTGTCTGGGCAATAATGTCTATCCTTCTTATGAAAGGGATGCCAAACGAATTGCAGAAGCCCTTCCGAAAGGTTGCCGTCTTATCTTCGTTGCCCCCTACGATAAAAGGGTGGACCAGAGCTCGGATGTGGAAAAATATGCGAAATTTCTTCCTAGCCTGGAAAAACACTATCCTTATGTGACGATTGCCAACTGGAATGCCGTTGCCAAAGGCCATCCGGAATATTTTACTGACACCGATGGGGTTCATTTTTACGCAAGGAAGGAAGGGATTTCCCCCTATATGAACTGTGTAAAAGATGCCTTGGCGAAGGCAACCAAAAAACCTGTCAAAGAATAAAGGAGTTTATCATGACTTTTGTCGACCTAATTGAGAAGAAAAGAGAGGGGGAAGAGCTGACCCCGGAAGAAATCCAGTTTTTTGTTCAGGGGGTCAAAGATAAGACCATCGCCGATTATCAGATTTCGGCGATGCTCATGGCCATCTGTATTCGGGGAATGGGACCTGACGAAATTTCTGCCCTTACCCGGGAGATGGCCCATTCTGGAGAAACGCTGTCTTTTCCCAACATCCATAAGCCCATTGTCGACAAACATTCTTCTGGAGGAGTGGGAGACAAGACCTCTCTTATTATCGGCCCGATCGTCGCCGCCCTGGGCCTTCCCATTGCCAAGCTTTCAGGGCGGGGCCTCGGTTTTACCGGAGGAACCGTAGATAAACTTGAATCCATCCCCGGATTTCGCACGGAGCTTTCGGAAGAAGAATTTGCCCAGGCCGTCGAAAAAGACGGGATTGCCATTATTGGGCAAAGCGCCGACATTGCCCCCGTGGATAAAAAGCTTTATGCCCTCCGCGACGTGACGGGGACGGTCGAATCCATTCCCCTGATTGCCTCCTCCATTATGTCGAAAAAGCTGGCCGACGGGTCGGATGCGATCGTTTTAGATGTCAAATACGGGTCGGGAGCCTTTATGAAAACCACCCAAAAGGCCCTGGACCTTGCCAAGGTCATGGTGGGGATTGGAAATGATAACGGAAAAAAGACCATTGCCCTGGTGACCAATATGGACCAGCCTCTGGGCTCAGCTGTAGGCAATAACCTGGAAGTTATCGAGGCCATTCATGCCCTCCATGGAAAGGGGCCCAAGGACCTTTTAGATGAGTGTAAGGCTCTTTCCATGGCCATGGTGGTGGCCGGAGAAAAAGCAAAGACCCTGGAAGAAGCAGACCCCATGGTTGAAAGGGTCATTTCGGATGGGTCGGCCTTTGAAAAATTCCGAGCCATGGTCAAAAATCAAGGCGGGGACCTTCGCCCCATTGATGACCCAGATCTTTTTCCCAAGGCCAAGGAG
>CAMYOR010000144.1 GCA_947278105.1 uncultured Tissierellia bacterium | reverse complement strand
CCAGGTTTTAAATATGTTCGTCGAGCTCCAAGAACAGTTGGGCCTGACCTATCTTTTTATTGCCCACGACCTTTTGGTTGTCCGCCATGTCAGCGACCGGATCGCCGTCATGTATCTGGGAAGGCTGATTGAGATTGGGCCGGCAGAGGAGATTACCGAACATCCCCTCCACCCCTATTCTAAGTCTTTGATTTCTGCTGTTCCTGTTCCGGACCCCAAAATTGCCCGAGCCAACAAGCGCATTCCACTTGAGGGTGATATTCCCAGTCCTCTGAACAGTCCTTCCGGCTGTATCTTCCGCACCCGCTGCCCTTACGCCAAAGAATCCTGTAAGGATGCGATGCCTGCCTTGGAAGAACTGGCTCCGGGTCACTCCGCAGCCTGTTTCAGAGTCCGGGAGATCAATTAGCCCTTGGTGAAATATATTTGGTTTCATGTTTTCTGTTATTGCGGGAAGAATTGGTGAATCATTGATACTTGAAAGGAGAATTCAATGAAAAAAAGAAAATTTGCTAAGATCCTGGCACTTGTCCTCGCATTTGCTTTCATTTTGACAGCCTGCGGGAACAGCGGCGGCGGTAAACAAGGGGGGGAGAAGTCCGACAACCCCGGAAAAAAAGTGGAAAGAAAGACCGCGGATGATGAATTGGCGGTTTGTTTAGCTTCAGAACCTCAAACCCTGGATCCGGCGCTGAACTCGGCCGTGGACGGAGCCACCATGCTTTGCCACCTCTTCTCCGGATTAGCCAAGTGGGATAAAGATGAGAGCGGCAAGCTTGTCATCGTTCCTGACTGCGCAAAAGAACTGCCGGAACCGGTTAAAAACGCAGACGGCTCTATCACTTATACCTATACTTTAAAAGATGGACTCAAGTGGTCCGATGGAAAAGAATTAACGGCAAATGATTTCATCTACTCCTGGCAGAGAGCGGCTGCTCCAAAGACTGCTGCTGACTATGGCTATCTCTACGCCGTCGTCAAGGGCTATGATGAAATGTATGCGAAGGATAAAGATGGAAAAGTCAAGAATCCTGATGCCAAGCTGGCCATTGAAGCCCCGGATGCCAAGACCATTAAAGTGACTCTTCCTGTTGCCGTTCCTTATTGGAACGAACTCTTAGCCTTCCCAACCTTCTTTCCCGTTCGTGAAGATGTTGTAAAGAGCGGAGAATGGGCAACCAAGCCGGAAACTTACATCAGCAATGGTGCCTACAAGATGGTCAAATGGGATCACAACTCCGTCATCGGCCTCGAAAAGAATGCAAATTATATTGATGCCGATAAGGTGACCATGCCAAAGGTGAGCTTCTACCTGTCTGATGATGCGCCCAACCAGCTTTCGAACTTCAAAAACGGAGATTGGCAGCTGATTGATGACGTACCCTCCCAGGAAATCGATGCTTTAAAGAAAGAATATGGCAGCCAGTTCCATGTCACTCCACAGATTGGCACCTACTATATCAGCTGGAACGTCAACAAGTCCTTACTGCCCAAAGACAGTAAGTTAACTGGAGTCGAAGCTGAAGCCGCCAATGAAGAAATTCGGAATGCGCTGAGCCTTTTAATCGACCGGAATCACATTGTCAAGGAAATCGGAAAGGCAGAGCAGATTCCTGCTCCTGCATTCGTTCCTTCCGCAATGCTTGAAACAGATAAGACGACCCCCTTCATCAACAATGCCGGTCCGAAAGAGTTCCCCGGATACTTTGATGTCTCTGCCGAAGCTTTTGAGAAAAATTACAATCAGGCAATTGAGACTTTAAAGAAGTACTACACCTTTGACGAAGGATCCAAGAAGTTCACCAACGTTCCGACGATGGTTTACCTCTACAACACTTCGGAAGGCCACAAGGCCATCGGCGAGTACATCCAGTCCTGCTTCGCAAACGTCGGCATCCCGATGAATATGGAGAACCAGGAATGGGCAACCTTCCTTGAGACCCGTAAGTCTGGCAACTTCTCCGTCGCCCGTAACGGCTGGAACGCCGATTACAACGACCCAATCTCCTTCCTGGATATGTGGATCACCGCTTCCGGCAACAACGATATCCAGTATGGCAAGGGTGCCCACAAAGACCTCAAGCACTACAGCATCGACTGCTCCGATCTGGGTGTTGATCTGAAGGTTGAGAATGGCACTTGGGCAGAGACCTATGATAAGCTGATCAGCATTATTAAGGCCACCGGCGATAATGATCTTCGCTATAAGCTCATGCACAAGGCTGAGGATATGCTGATGAGCACGGGCTGCATTACTCCTATCTACTTCTACACTGACATCTATATGCTGGATGGATCAGTCCAGGGATACTATGACAACCCACTGGGAATGAAGTACTTTAGCAAGACCTCTTACGCAAAATAACAGAAAATAGAAATACGCCGGAATTTTCCGGCAGGGCGGACAGAACCCCTTATCCGCTTTTGTCCCGCAAGAAGGAACCTGCCTTTTTCGAAAGGCAGGTTTCTTTTTTTGTTCGGAGGGTTCCATCTGCCCTGAAGGGCCCTTAAAAAACGCGGCTTGGGGTATGATAGAAACGAAGTCCTGGAAAAATTTTATTGAACTTTAGAAAAGAGGTCCGGATGAATATTATTGAAGCCATTGGAAATACCCCGCTGATCCAGCTTAAAAAGATCGGGGGAGGAAGAATTTACGCAAAACTTGAAAAAAACAACCCGGGGGGATCCATCAAAGACCGTCCTGCCCTTTATATGATCCGGGACGCCATCAAAAAGGGAGCGCTGAGGGAAGGGATGACTATCGTCGAACCGACCTCCGGCAATACCGGGATCGGCCTTTCCTGGATCGGACGGGCCCTTGGATTTTCCGTTGTCATCACGATGCCCGCTTCCATGTCCGTGGAAAGGCGCAAGATGCTAAAAGCCCTGGGTGCGGATTTGATCTTGACCGGAGAAGGAGGCATGGGTGCAGCCGTAAAAAAAGCCCAGGAACTTGCGAAGGGGCCTGGCTATTATCTGCCCGACCAATTTAATAATCCAGCCAACCCCCTTTCTCACTACGAAACGACCGGTCCGGAAATTTACCGGGACCTTCCTGAAG
>CAMYOR010000143.1 GCA_947278105.1 uncultured Tissierellia bacterium | reverse complement strand
TGAAAACGCCGATTGGGGTGGAGTGGAGGTGTTCCCTGAAATTTTACATAGGAAGCCTGCCGCCTGCGCCGTAGCCATAGGCTCACCTTCGCTCCATTGATAATTATTAAATACCCTCGTGAAAAAGGGCTCCTCTCGATGTCAGGGTACGGTAAGAATGATTGTTCCAAGCCGAGAATGCAGGAGCCTTTCATGGCTTCTATTACGATTATCTGTTCGATTTTTTAGTGGTGAAATCAAAGTCACAAATTCCCACTTAAATTTCGTAAGTGGGAAAAGTCAAGTCACAAATTTCCACTTAAATTTCGTAAGTGGGAAAAGCCAAGTCTCAGATTCCCACTTAAATTTCGTAAGTGGGAAAATCAAAGTCGCACATTTCCACTGAATATTCCCAGCGCAAAAGATTCATTTGATAAAAGAATAACAAATAAATCCTTCCGCCGCCCCTTCTGGTCGGCTCTTCCGCCGCCCCTTCTGGTCGGCTCTTCCGCCGCCCCTTCCAGTCGGCTCATCCCTGAGCCATTGCCATTGCAGGTGATAGAAATATCCACCCTTTTATTATGTTAACCGTTCGAAGTTCTGATCAAGCGCCGGATCCATCAATCCCGGCTCTTTTCCAGACCTTTCTTTTTTCGGCAGGGGACTTTCAAACCGGCCCACGACAAAGGAAGAAATCAGGGTTGTCAGAAGGGAGCAGAAAAGGTTCTGGACCGGCAGGTAAACCATAAAGGAGAGGATAAGGACGACCAGATCACAGAGAAAGTAGGCGGAGCTGAGACTGAGAAAGGTATAATGGTCCAAGATCATCACCAGGCAGTCATCCCCGCCCGAGGATCCGCCCCGGGTAACAACCAGGCCGCAGCCGGCGCCCAGAAGAAGCCCTCCGACCATCGCCGCCAGGAAGGGCAGGCCCGCCAAAGAAGGCAGAACCGGCCCGGTAAAATCGCAGATTTTCCAGGTCAGCGAATAGATCAGGGTTGAATAAATGGCCTTTTTCAAAAAGCCCTTCTCAAGGAGAAAAATTCCAAGGAAGTAGAGGATAAAGTTTAAAATCAAATTCACCAGGGCCGGGTCCAGCCCGAAGATCTTATTCACAAGGACAATGCCGCCGAGCACGCCCCCTTCGGTAATCTTGGCGGGGACGTGGACATTAAAAATCGTAAAGGCCATGGTCACATTGCCCAAGGTCATGAGCAGAAGGTCCTGGAAGCTAAGGCCCATCCAGTCCGCAAAGGCGGCCAAGGGCCCAAATGCCCGAGAAGCCCTCAACGCTTTTAAGGGCTTTAAAAAGGAAAAAAGACGATCATTCGAAGACAAGAATTTCATACGCGCACCTCTCTTTCGTGGACGGGGATCCGGAAAAAGACCAAAAAAATAGATTGCTGGCCGTGAGGATCTCCGTGCTTTACAATCATGGGGTTTGATGCTATTGTTTGAAATTCTTTGTAGGAAGAACTCTGTTTTTCAATCCGTTTAATGATTCTCAAAATCACATCAGACTTCGAAGGAACCCGATCACAGAAAGACAATCAGATAAAAACTACCGCCAATAAGGCAGCACCCACAAGCAGCGCTTTCGCACCAGCCCTATTATAATAAAAAAAGACAAAAAAATCCAGACGGGAGCCGGCTCGATTTTTCCCCTTCTTTCCTCCAATTTGCAGGTTCCTCCGCCCTAAGGACCTAAGCCAAACCTCCCCAGGCGGCAAATTCATAGGAAAGAAATGCAAATATCATGTAAAATAGACATAGAAATACAAGAGATCCACCCATAGCCCTCAAAAACCCATAAAGGAGGAGATGATCGCATGAAAATGGAAAAAAGAAATTGGAGAATGAAGGCCGCCCTGGTTTTCGTCTGCGGAGCGCTTTTCCTTACAGCCTGTGCAAAGCCCGCCACCGAAGGAGAGAAAAAGACCTCTGACAATGCAGAAAGCCAGCCAGTAAGCCAAGTCTCCGGGGAAAGCAATAAGGATGCTTCAAAGACAGCAGAGTCAAGCCAAGCGGTGTCGGCTTCTGAACAGTCCGCTTCTGCACAGGCGTCCTCTGAAGAAGTCAAAGATGCGGAAAAGAAGGAAGAAGAAGAGAAAATGATTGCCCAATACAAGGCCTATGCCCAAGATTTTCATAAGCTAAGCGTAGAGGAAATCAAAGAAAAGGCGAAGCAGGGGGAGTCCTTCCTGCTCTATGTCGGACGGGCTACCTGCTCGGACTGCAGAAGAGTCATTAGTTCCCTTCATAAGATCACCCAGGAGAACAATCTGGAAGTTTTCTACCTGGATTGCGACGATCCCGGCGACAAGGAAACATACCGGGCCTTCATCAAGGAAAATAAGATTGAGGAAATTCCTTACCTGGCCCTTTATGATGAAAATGGTAAAGCAAAAGCCATTGACTTCGATTTCAATTCGATCGATCCGAACGGAGAGCTGATCAAGGCCCTGACGAATGCGGGAGTCCTCAAAAACCAAAAGGGCTGAAAAAATTAACTTCTAAAGATTTCAATGGTTCCAACAACCATACCATCAGGCCGGTTTTGCGGCCCGGATTATCCGGGCCGCAAAACCGGCCTTCCTTATTCCCGCTCAAGGATCAATTCATCCGCCGCCGTCCTTCATTTTATGGTATGATAAGTGGAATTTTGGGCGAAAACGCCCCGAATCTTTGTTCGGCCTGATTCCTGATTTTTTATTAAAGGAGGTTTTATGGATTCTTCATCGAAAAAACAGACCCTGGGAAACAGCCCTATTTGGGACATTCATACCCTTGAGCCGTCCACCCGCTTTTTACTGGGCCTGCAGCATCTTTTCGCCATGTTCGGCGCCACCGTCTTGGTGCCGCTTCTGACCGGCCTGGATATTTCCACCACCCTCTTGATGGCAGGCCTGGGCACCCTTCTTTTTCACCTGCTCACCAAGGGCAAGGTCCCTGCCTTTTTGGGGTCCTCCTTCGCTTTTTTAGGGGGCTATGCCGCCGTCGCCCCCATGATCAACGGTCAGCCCAACCTCCAGATGCTTCCCTACGCCTGCGGAGGCGTTTTTTTTGCCGGCCTTGTCTACGTCCTTTTAGCC
>CAMYOR010000142.1 GCA_947278105.1 uncultured Tissierellia bacterium | reverse complement strand
AAAGATCCCTATACACAAAGGCCATGATTATCGCCTGGCCGGCGGTCCTGGAGGCATTTTTCGTTGCCATCGCGGGAATGATTGATACGGCGATGGTCTCGACCCTGGGGCCGGTGGCGGTCGCAGCGGTGGGCCTTACCAACCAGCCCAAGTTTCTTTTCCTGGGCCCGATTTTTGCGGTTGCCACGGCCGTTTCCGCCCTTGTTTCCCGAAGGTATGGGGAGGAGAAAAGAAAAGAGGCCAACCAGACCCTCGTGACGGCGGGCCTGATCACCCTCGTCCTGATCATCGCCGTGATGGTGATCTGCCTTCTTTTTTCCAATCCCATCATCCGCTTTTCCGGCGGCAACCAGGAAACCCAGGCCCTGGCCGATGCCTATTTTCGGATTATCATGGGCAGCAACTTCTTCCTGTCGATCACCATTATTATCAATGCGGCCCAGCGGGGAACCGGCAACACCCGGGTCGCCTTTAACACGAATTTTGCCTCAAGTCTGGTCAACATCTGTTTTAACTACCTTTTGATCAAGGGGCACCTGGGCTTTCCGGCCCTGGGGGTCCCGGGAGCGGCTTTTGCAACGGTCCTGGGAACGATCGTCGGTTTTTTCATGAGCCTCTATTCTCTGATGAAGAGAAATTCTTATGTCCAGCTTTCCTATATTTTTCGCCACCGGCTCCTGGCGGTAAGGTCCATTATGGGTTCGATCCTCACCCTGGGCTCCAACGTCGCTGCGGAGGAATTTTTAATGCGAATTGGCTTTATGGCCACGGCCATCATCGCGGCCCGAATCAGCACGGACGCCTTCGCCATCCATTCGGTCACCATGAACCTCCTGAACCTGGGCTTTTCTTTCAGTCTGGGAATGGAAACGGCAGCCATGACCCTGACCGGGATCAGTCTGGGGGCGGGCAAAAAGGACCGGGCCATCTCCTACGGAAGGGTTTGCCAGCAGATTGGCCTATTGATGGCCATCCTCTTGTCCATGGTCATTTTCTTCTTTGGCGATGCCTATTACCGCCTCCACTTTGAAAATCTCGGGACCATTGCCACCGGGGTGGTCCTTTGCCGCTATGTCATGGTCATCGTTCTTTTCCAGATCCAGCAGGTGGTCTATGGGGGCGTTTTGCGGGCGGCCGGGGATGTCAAATACACCCTGATCTCTTCCACCCTTTCAGTGACGGTTATCCGAACAGCGGTGACGATCCTTTTAGTTTACCGGTTCCACCTCGGCCTCCATGGAATTTGGCTGGGGGTTCTCTGCGATCAGGCTTCCCGCTACCTTCTTTTCCTCTGGCGGTTCCGACAGGGAAAATGGGTGGAAATTAAAATTTAACCTTTCTTTCGGAGGGCCTTCTTATGGGTAATGCAAATTTGCATGACGCAAATCGACAGACGAAAAGAAAAGTCCCCTCTCCGCCCCGAAAAAAGGGAGGCTTCTTTGTTCTGGTTTTTTTGTTCATTTTTCTCCTCTTTGCCTTTCTCCGTCCTGCCCTGGCGCCCGCTTTTAAGGATCTGGGGGAGGAGCGGCCAAAGCCGGCACAAAGTCAGGAAAAAGCTCCCTCTTCTTCCTTTGAAGAGGGCCTCCTAGCTGATCCCCTACCCAAGGCGGACCTCCAGGAGGTAAAAAGTCTCCGCCTTTTTGCCGTCGGAGATATTATGCACCACCTGGAACAGGCCCAGCGGGTGGACCGGGGCCTTTCGGCCGCCAAGGATGAGTTTTCTCTTGTCCGGCCCTTTTTTCAACAGGCGGACCTGGTGATTGGAAACTTTGAATCGACTTCAAACAGCGATAAGGCTCTTTCGGGCTATCCCATGTTTAACACGCCCGAGGCCATTTTCCCCGCCTTGAAGGATGCGGGGTTTAGGATCCTTACCACGGTCAACAACCACTCCCTGGATACGGGCATCTCCGGCGTCGAATCCACAATCAAAAAAATCCGGGACAATGACATGGTCCCCGTGGGAACTCACCTACCGGGCGAGAAAAGAACAGCCCTGGTCGATGTCAAGGGGATTAAGCTGGGGGTCTTGGCCTATGCTTACGGGTTTAATGGCCTGGAAAATGGGCAAAGCTCCCAAACCATGGACCTCTATCTCAATGAACTCAATCCCTCGGAAATTGAGGCGGATATCCGGGACCTCAAAACCCAGGGGGCTGACTTTATCCTGGTTTACCCCCATTGGGGGGAGGAGTACTCCTCGGCCCCCACCCCGGCTCAGAGGGACCTTGCCCGGAAGATGATCGGCTGGGGGGCCGATGCCGTGATCGGAAACCACCCCCACGTGATCCAGCCCTGTGAATGGATCGAGGCTTCGGAGGGGCGGAAGGGTTTTGTCCTCTATGCTTGCGGAAATTTTATCTCCATGCAAAGACATGGACAGTTTTCGGATTATCGGGAAGAGCAGTCGGCCCTGGTGGAGCTCAATTTGGAAAAGGTCGGCGAGGATCCCGCAAAGATCAAAGAAGTCCGGATCCACCCCCTCTGGGTCCGGGAAAGCCGGGACCGGGAGGGTCTCCTTTACCAGCCGCTTTTGGCTGAAGACTACCGGACTGGAGGCCCCAAATCCGAGGATCTTACCGACAGGGAAAGAAGCCGGGTGGACCGGGCCTACCGGGAAATTAAAGATCAGGTTCTAGGGCAGGAGGAGGGCCCCGTCGCTTATGGAAATGAATAGACTTCGCCGGGAAAAAAACGACCTTCGGGAGGCCGTAAAGGCCCGGGCCAGGGCCCTTCCCCTTTCCTATTTTCAGGAAGCCGGAAGGAAAATGGCAGACCTTTTTCTCGCTTCCGACCTCTATCCTCGCGCATCCCTGATCTTCGCCTACGCCAGTCAAAAAAGAGAAGCGGACACCTTCTATTTGATGGAAAAAATCCTCGGGGATGGGAAAAGGCTGGCCCTTCCCCGGTGCCTGGAGAATGGAGAGATGGAAGCCGTGGAAATTTTTACTCTTGAGGATTTGGAAAGGGGCTCCTTTGGAATTTTTGAACCGAAAAAATCCTGCCCCCGGCCGGAGAAAAAGGACCTGGACCTTGTCTATGCTCCCTGCCTGAGTGCAAGCTTTAAAGGCCAGAGGCTGGGCAAGGG
>CAMYOR010000141.1 GCA_947278105.1 uncultured Tissierellia bacterium | reverse complement strand
GGGCCGGCCATCGGACGCTCAGCTGGACCGGGTTCAGGAGATTATGGATGAGGTCGCCCTGGATCATCCCTCCCATGGACAAAATGGTGTCGACTGCCGAAATTATGGGGGAGATCCGGGCGGAATTTTCGAAATGAAAGCCATTTTCGCCGATATCGCAGGAACGGATCCGGATAATGTTCTGGCCCTGGGAAACTCCAGCTTAAATCTCATGTTTGAGATTCTTTCCAACGCCTATCATGGCCCCCTTCCCGGCCAGAAAAAGGCATGGAGAGAAGAGGGAAAAATTTCCTTCCTTTGTCCGGTTCCCGGCTACGACCGGCATTTTTCAATTCTGGAGTACCTGGGGATTTCCATGATTCCCATCCCTATGACCGAAGAAGGGCCGGATATGAAGAAGGCGGCCGAGCAAATTCAAAAGGACCCCTCCATCCGCGGGATGATATGCGTTCCCAAATATTCCAATCCGGATGGGTATGTCTATTCCGAAGAAGTCTGCCGAAAGCTGGCCCAGATGGAAACCCTTGAGAATTTTCTAGTGATCTGGGACAATGCTTATGCCTGCCATCATTTATATCAAGAAAGGCAGAGACAGGCAGAAATTCCCGATATTCTTTCTCTTGCCAAGGAAGCCGGTCATCCGAACCGGTTTGTGGAATTTTTGTCCACATCTAAAATGACCTATGCCGGGGCTGGGGTGGCGGCCCTGATTGCCAATCAAGAAATGAGGGACTGGTTCCTCAATACCTACCAGTGGCGGTCCATTGGCCCCAACAAGATGGTTCAGCTTTACCATGCCAAATTTTTTGAGCGGGCCGGCGGATACCAAGAAGTGATGAAAATGCACGCCGACATCTTAAGGCCTAAGTTTGAAAGGGTCCTGAAAATTTTGGATGAGGAGCTTTCCGGAACAGGATTGGCCAGCTGGCACAAACCCTTGGGCGGGTACTTTATCAGCGTCAATCTCAAGCCGGGGATGGCGAAAAAAGTCGTTCAGATGTGTCAGGAGGCAGGGGTCAAGCTTACCAAAGCCGGGGCAGCCTTCCCCTATCACCAGGACCCCCAGGACCGTAATATCCGGCTGGCTCCTTCTTATCCGCCCTTAGATGAACTGGAAAAGGCCATTCGAATTTTCTGTCTCTGTGTTAAGATCGCAGGTCAGTAAGATTAATTTTAAGGTTCCGCCATTTTGGCTTGTGATCGCCAATTTGGCGGAACCTTTTTTTGATGGATGCTCATCTTTAAAAACGAGCAATCCTTGAAAAAAAGAGAAGGAACTCTATTCCACCAGCTTTTTTAATAGCTGGTCAAAGCTTTCCATTGTTCGATCCATCCGGAAAGAGCGCTGGTCCCGAATTTCCCGGGCTCTTTCATAGGCTTTTTCCAGTTCTTTCCCAATACTTTTTAAATCTCTTTCCTTGGCTACCCGATAGGCGGCCTCTTTTAAAGAGGGCAGCTTTTTTGCCTGAAAAAGGCGGATCTTTTCTTCAAAATCATCAATATCCTTTGCTTTATAGCAGTTGGCTCCGTCTTTAAGCCATGGATCAAAGACCGGGATATCCCGGACAATAAAATCTGCCCCGGCCGCACAGGCCTCGATGGCAGGAATTCCCTCGGTTTCCTCCAAGGTGGGGAAGATATAGAGGTCCGATCCCTGGAGGGCCAGGTTAATGTCTTCACTGGGTACATAGCCTGCAAAATTGAGGTTGGGAAGGCTGGTCTTTACCGCTTCACGGATTTCTTCAGGGACTAAATTCAGGTTTAGGTCCCCAAACCAGATAAATTTGATATCTTCCATTCTTTTGGCCAGTTCTACAAAGTCTAGAATTCCCTTTCGCTTTAAGAAGAGACCAATTCCCATGACGATGAAATCCTTAGGCCCATAGCCCCATTTTTTAAGAAATTTTTCCTTGGCATGGGGGATTTTTTGAAAGGCACCCAGGTCCACTCCGTTCGATATGGCAAAAATATCCTTATTCAGTCCATAGCCTTCAAGAAGCTTTTTCGAGTAGGGGGTGGGGGTGATTAGAACATCCCCCAGGCTATAGGCATAAGTAATCCACTGTTTAAAGAAAGGAGCCATCTGGTTGGAGAAAAGAAAGGAATTTTCAAAATCTTCTTCGGTAGAATGGGCATGGTAGACAATTGCCTTATCGGATTTGCGGCAGAGATCGGCAAAAATAACCGAAGAAGGAAAATAGGTGTTGATATGGAGGAGGTCATAGGAATCATTTCGGTCTAAGGTAAAGGGAACCCCCGCCAGTTCCAATGCCTTTGCCTGGTGGGTGATTGCCTTGCCCAGGCCGGATTTTTTAGTTGCTTCCTGGGCTTCTGTGTAAAGGAGACTTCTTTTTACCGAAATTTTTGACATTTCTTCCTCTTTTCCCGATTATTCCCTCTTAAACGTCAGCACTATCTTCTATCAATCATTCTTATTTTTCAACTTTTTCTGTCCTGAACAGCTAGAAACTTAGAAATATAGCCAAAATAGTTTTTTATTTACTCTGGTTTCGACTCTATTTTAACCTCGATTTAACACATAGAGGCTTTTATTTTTACAAGTCCCAACTATCCTTAATTTGAATTCAATGAGTATAAGTAGGCCATTACTAATATTTGAATAATTTTAGAGGAGAGAAATATGTCACCATTGAAAAAGATTTTGACTTTTGTTTTAGCTGCCACTCTTGTTGTCAGTTTAGGCGCCTGTGGTTCTGAACCAGCCCCTGCTCAGGAATCTTCCTCGCAGGCTCAGAGCCAGGCCGATGCCGGATCTTCCAGTGAAGCGCCAAAAGCTGCTGCTATGACCGGTGTGATCAACGTGGTCTCCCGTGAAGAGGGTTCCGGTACCCGCGGCGCTTTCACTGAAATTACCGGTGTCGTCCAGGACAAGAAAGATATGACAAAGCCCGATGCTGCCATCCAGAACTCGACTGATCAGGTTCTGACCTATGTCAGCGGGGATAAAGCTTCCATCGGCTACATTTCATTGGGTTCTTTAAATGACACCGTAAAAGCGGTCAAAGTCGATGGCGCTGAAGCAACTGAAGAAAACGTCGTCAACGGCTCCTACCCCTGTCTCTTATACACATCTGACGCTGCCGACGAATAGA
>CAMYOR010000140.1 GCA_947278105.1 uncultured Tissierellia bacterium | reverse complement strand
TGTCGAACTGGACTTCCTGGCCTTCATTCAGAGTACGGAATTCACCGGTATCGGGTAATGCGCTGTAATGAACGAAAACGTCGTTTCCATCTTCGGTAGAGATGAATCCGTAACCTTTGGTTGCACTAAACCATTTGACTGTGCCTTTAACCATTTAAAAAATCCTCCAAAAATTATTACTGGCTCTTTTCCAGAGCTTATGGTTAAGGGTACCACTGAAAACAGGGCCTGTCAATAACCATTCAGGGGCATCTCCTAAGCCATATTCTTTTTGACTTCTTCTAAGGATTTTTTCAACTCGGGGACCATGGCCCGGAACCGGTCTCTTTTTTCTTCTTCCTTCTGAATCACGGCCGGAGGGGCTTTTTGGACAAAGCCGGGGTTGGATAATTTCTTTTCAACCCGGTCAAGGTTTGCCTGAGCTTCTTCCAGGGCCTTGGAAAGCTTGGCGAATTCTGCTTCATAGTCCACAAGTCCCTTCAAGGGGAGGAAAATCTTGATCTTATCAAGGACCACGGTTGCCGCATTTTCAAGGCCGGGCTCCTGGTCAAGGATCTTGACCTCGCTGGCGGAGGCAAGGTTTACGAATTCGTAGTCAATTTCCTTTAAGAGGCCGCGGACCCTTTCATCGGAAGAATAGAGGTAAACCGGCCCTCTCCGGGACTGAACGATTCCCCGCTGCTGGCGTTCGTTGCGGATGGCGACAATGGCGGAAACGGCCAGTTCCATGGCTTCGGCCTGCCTGGGGAAGGAAGGCGCATCTTCGGCCTGGGGATAGGGGGCTCTGATGACCTTGCCTTCGGTGAAGGGCAGGGTCTGCCAGATTTCTTCGGTGATAAAGGGCATGAAGGGGTGAAGGAGGCGGACGGAGGCGGACAGGACCTCGCAGAGAACGGCCCGGGCAAGGTCTGCCCTTTCGGGATCCTCGCCATAGAGGCGGGGCTTGGCAAATTCGATGTACCAGTCGCAGAACTTGAACCAGATAAAGTCATAGATGGCGGCGGCGGCAAGGCCGATCTCAAAACGGTCGAAGTTGGCATTGACCGTCGAAATAAGGTCGTGGAGGGTGGAGAGAATCCACTGGTCTTCGATTTCGAGCTTGTCTTTTTCGATCCGGTAGGTCTTCCCTTCTTCCAGATTCATCAGGACGAACCGGGAGGCATTCCAGAGCTTGTTGGCAAAGTTGCGGCTGGACATGACCTTCTTTTCGGAGAAGCGGGTGTCGTTGCCGGGGGTATTACCCGTGACCAGGGTAAAGCGGAGGGCATCGGCTCCGTACTGGTCAATGACTTCCAGAGGATCAATGCCGTTGCCCAGGGATTTGGACATCTTCCTTCCCTGCTCGTCCCGGACCAGGCCGTTGAAATAGACATAGGAGAAGGGGGCTTTTCCGGTGAAGTATTTGGCGGAAAAGACCATGCGGATGACCCAGAAAAAGATGATGTCGTAGCCGGTCACAAGGAGGGTCGTCGGGTAGAATTTTTCATAGTCCTCGGTTTTTTCGGGCCAACCCAGGGTCGAGAAGGGCCAGAGGGCGGAGGAAAACCAGGTATCGAGGGTGTCGGGGTCCTGGTGGATGTGGGAAGAGCCGCAGTGGGTGCACTTTTCGGGCCCTTCCTGGTCCCCGATGACCATGACTTCGCCGCAGTCTTCGCAGTACCAGACGGGGATCCGGTGGCCCCACCAGAGCTGGCGGGAAATGGTCCAGTCATGGATGTTGTCCACCCAGTTTTTGTAGATCTTGTCAAAGCGGCTGGGGACCAGGTGGAGTTCCTTATTATTCAGGGCTTCGCCGGCGCCTTGGATGTATTCGTCCATTTTGACGAACCCCTGCTTGGAAAGGAGGGGCTCAATGTCGGTGTCGCAGCGGGAGCAGTGGCCGACGGCGTGGACCAGGTCTTCGATATGGTCCAAGAAGCCGCCTTCTTCCAGGGCACGGACGAAGGCTTTGCGGGCTTCGTAACGGTCCATGCCGGAGAATTTTCCAAAGCCTTCCATGATTTTTCCGTCCTCGTCGATGCATTTAAGCTGGCCCAGGCCGTGGCGCTGGCCTACGAGAAAGTCGTTGGGATCGTGGGAGGGGGTGATTTTTAAGCAGCCGGTCCCGTACTCAACATCGACATAGTCATCGGCAATAATGGGAATCTCCCGGCCCACTACGGGGACGAGGACCATCTTTCCAACCAGGTCCCGGTAGCGGGGATCCTGGGGATTTACGGCGATGGCAAGGTCGCCGAAAATGGTCTCGGGCCGGGTCGTGGCGATCATGCAAGAGGCTTGGGGATTCTCTTTCAGGGGATATTTGACATACCAGAGGTGGGAATTTTCGTCCTCGTAATTGACTTCGATATCGGAGATGGCGGTCCGGCAGTGGGGGCACCAGTTGACGATCCGGTCGCCCCGGTAAATCCAGCCATGGTCATAGAGATCCTTAAAAACGCGGAAGACGGCCTTGGAAAGGCCCTCGTCCAGGGTGAACCGCTCCCGGGTCCAGTCGCAGGAAACGCCTAGTTTACGGAGCTGCTTACGGATGTCTCCCCCATATTGGTCGGTCCACCTCCAGCACTCTTCCAGGAATTTCTCCCGGCCGATGTCCTGCTTTTGGATCCCTTCTTTTCTGAGCTTTTCAACGACCTTGGCTTCGGTTGAAATGGAGGCGTGATCCGTGCCCGGGACCCAGAGGGCTTCGTAGCCCATCATCCTCTTCCAGCGGATCATGATGTCCTGGAGGGTGCTGACCAGGGCATGGCCCATGTGAAGGCGGCCGGTGACATTGGGGGGCGGCATGGAGATGGTAAATGGGGTCTTTGTGCTGTGTACGTCGGCGATAAAGTCGCCGGCTTCTTCCCAGTCCTTATAGATGCGCTCTTCGAATAATTTGGGATCGTAGGTTTTATCTAGGTTTTTCATAGATCCTCCTTCGCAGGAAATCGTGGCTTTTGGAATGTTTTTTCTATTTTACCACAAGAAAATAGGCGGGGTGGGGGTTGATTGTGAGTGTGAGTGCGGGTGCGAGTGTGAGTGTGAGTGTGAGTACGAGTGTGAGTGCGAGTGTGAGTGCGGGTGCGAGTGCGAGTGCGAGTGCGAGTGCGAGTGTGAGAGCGAGTGTGAGTGCGAGTGCGAGTG
>CAMYOR010000139.1 GCA_947278105.1 uncultured Tissierellia bacterium | reverse complement strand
CGTTTCACAGGAATCGGTCGGACTTTTGACAGGTCCCCGGCCCCGGCGGGGGACGAAAAAGCATGGCAATTCGCCGGGCTCGCCGTTTCACAGGAATCGGTCGACCTTTTGACAGGTCCACGGCCCCGGCGGGGGCCGAAAAAAGCATGGCAATTCGCCGGGCTCGCCGTTTCACAGGAATCGGTCGACCTTTTGACAGGTCCACGGCCCCGGCGGGGGCCGAAAAAAGCATGGCAATTCGCCGGGCTCGCCGTTTCACAGGAATCGGTCGCTGTTTTGACAGGTCCCCGGCCCCGGCGGGGAGCGGAACCGGCGCCGGAGTTTGGCTTACCGAAGCCCGGCGCCGGAAATAAGGCCAGAGGCCGGTCTGCGGAAGGCCCGGCTGAGGGGCGCCGCCGGCGCCCCTCAGCCGGGCCTAAATAAGGAACGCCCCCGTCCGGGACCGCCTCGCGGCGGTCCCGGACGGGGGCGGCACTTTGCCATAGTCCGAAAAGGGCAAGGCGCACAGCCTTCCGGGCACTTGTCCATCATTCCGAGTAATCTTCCTTAGATTCGTCAATCATTTCAAACGATCTTTGTTACACTCGTCCATCATTCCGAGCGATCATCCTTTTCCATCGCCTCTTTAAAGGGGCAAAGCTGCAATGCCATGGTGCGGATCATCTCCACATCCAATGGCCATGCGCTGCTTTCAAAGGTGAAGAGAAGGTGTCTTCCGGGAACGATTCCATTTTTTGCATAGCGAAAGATCCTCGATAAAATGTTGTTGCAATAGGCCGAGTCATCCATTCTCCCGAAATGTTCCCAGTAGACCTCCTGATCTTCATTGGGATCATAGAGGGTGAAATCTGGATAAATATTCCCGTCCCTCAGCTTCAGCGGCCGCTCATATTTATAAGGAAGCTGATAGTGATCAAAAATGTCGGCGATGATCTTTTCCGATTTTGACCGCACCTTTTCACCGCGATTCGTCTCGAAAATCAGACGATCCGTGTGATAATCCGAAGGCTCAAAAGGCTCTTCCATCCAATTTTTCAACCGCTCTTGCCAAGAGGGAAGAATGGGTTGGACCAGATTCTTGCGATGAGGGGAAAGCTGTTGATAAAGTCCTTCTAAATTCCCATTTTTCAAGGAATGATAAAGCCCCCTCGCCCAGTAAAGATTCGTTTCCATCGCTTTTGACACGCTGGCTAGGTAATCCTTTTGCGCAATTTGCATAGCCATTGCCAGGTCAGAATGTTTTACATACCGCCTCTTTTTTGTCTTGGTTTCGGGGTCAGCATAGGAGAGGTAATATTGGGGCTGGCCGCCGCGATTGTGAATTTCCAAATGACAAGCCGGAAGCTCGAATTCATCCCCCTTCCCCTGTTTCGCTTTTTCATCCTTCAACCGCTCTTCCCATTCCTGGCAGTAGGAAATATAATTTTTCAGCTCTTTTTCCAGCAAGCCCAGCCCCCTTTATTCATTTCATACCAAAATCCTACCACGGCTGAAATCTTTTCGCGTTCCATCATCCGGGGGTTTTGTTTGAAACTGTCTCATCCCATGGCCATGTCCCTAGGGCTCGGCTTTTTTATAGCTGTGGCAATGGCTATGGCCATGGGATAACAATCGCCATGGCCAGGAAAATAGCAATGGCAATGGCCGAAGCCATTGCCATTGAAATAGGTGTGGAAAAAAGAATTTTATCCCTATTTGATTTGTTTGAGGGCCAGCTGGGCGATCTGAACGGAGTTGGTGGCGGCGCCTTTGCGGACGTTGTCCGCGACAATCCACATATTCAGAGTGTTGGGCTGGGAGAAATCGCGGCGGATCCGGCCGACGAAGATCTCATCTCTGCCCTTGGCATCAACCGGCATCGGATATTGGAGATTCTGGGGATCGTCCTTGACAATCAGGCCAGGCATCTTCCTAAAGGCTTCTCTTACCTCATCCAGGTCGAAGTCCTTTTTCAGCTCCACATTGACGGATACGCAGTGGGCATAGTCCACGGGGACGCGGGCGGCCGTTGCCGTCACCGGAAGGTCGGGTTCATGGAGAATTTTTCGGCTTTCGTTGACCATCTTCATCTCTTCTTTGGTATAGCCATTGTCCAGGAAATCATCAATCCGGACCAGGATGTTGCGGGTGATGGGATAGTCAAAGGTTTCAGTGGTGCCATTTTTCAGGTCGCGAAGACCTTTCATGCCGGCTCCGGCGCAGGCCTGGTAGGTGGAGTAGACGACCCTCTTTAATCCGTAAAGGTCTTTGAGCGCCTTTAATGCAGACATACACTGGATGGTGGAGCAGTTGGGGTTGGCGATGATTCCCGGCATCCGGAAGTCTTCAGGATTGACCTCGGGGACAATCAGGGGAATTCCCTCGGTCATCCGCCATGCGGAGGAGTTATCAATGACCAGGATTCCTTTTTCGGCGGCGATGGGTGCAAATTTTTTGCTCAGGGTCGCCCCGCAGGAAAAGAGGGCAATGTCAATGTCCCGGTTGAAAGAATCTTCGGTCAGCTCAGTGACTGTCCAGTCTCTGCCCTGGAACGGCAGCTTTTTCCCAACGGACTTTTTGGAGGCAATCGGATAGAGCTCATTGACTGGAAATTTCTGCTCTTCCAATACTTCTAGCATGGTGCGGCCAACTAAACCGGTGGCTCCACAGACAGCAACGTTGTATTTTTTCATGGTGACCCTCCCTCTTATTCGAGGCTTTTCCTCTGACTACGGCCTACAATGTGAGTAATTATTATATCACTTTTCTTCATTTTCTTTCGCAAACTTTGGCAATTTCGGGTAAAGGGGAGGTGAGGATGGTGAGGGGATATGGCCGGGGCACGGCGGGGCTGGGGGAATGTGGAGCCCCGGGAAGTGTGGGGCGAGGTTGATTGTTAAATAATTAACGTGACGTGGGGCGCCGGAGAGTGTGGGGCCTCGGGGAGTGTGGAGCTTCGGGGGGAGTGTGGGGCGAGGTTGATCGTTAAATAATTAACGTGACGTGGAGCACCGGGGAGTGGCCAAGCCTAGAAACGCCGCCCACGGGCGGCTCCTTCTGAAACAAGGCTTAACCGGAGGACCCGCTGGCGGGGCCGGAGGCAAAGCGGTTTTACTCGCCCGCCGGAGGCGGGCTTCCTTCTGAAACT
>CAMYOR010000138.1 GCA_947278105.1 uncultured Tissierellia bacterium | reverse complement strand
GCTCTGCGCACCCCGACCCGGGCCACCCGCGAAAGCCCCGCCGCCGTCCAAAAAACCGTGGCAGGCGGAAGTCTTGAAGCCGCCGGCCTCGAATATGGCCCCTGGCATAGTCCCCGGATCCCGTTAGCAAACGATGACGAGCTGCCATCATGCAAGGAGCAGCGATGATGAAAAAAAACCATCTTCTTCTTTTTTTACTTTCTCTTCTACTCACCCTATCTCTGTGCCTTTCGCCGGTGACAGCCGATCGCGACAGCTTTTCGCGGCTTTTTGATGGCCTGAAACAAAGCCCTAAGGGCCTCGACAGCCTCAAGGACTTCGACAGCCTGAAAAACCTCGACAGCCTCAAAGGCCTCGACAGCCTGAAAAACCTCGAAAGCCTCAAGGACTTCGACAGCCTGAAAAACCTCGAAAGCCTCAAGGACCTCGACAGCCTGAAAGATCTTGAAAGCCTCAAGGACCTCGACAGCCTGAAAGATCTTGAAAGCCTCAAGGATCTTGGCAATTTAAAGGACCTCGGCAGCCTCAAAGACCTCAAAAGCCTAAAGGACCTCGAAAGCCTCAAGGACCTCGAAAGCCTCAAGGACCTCGGCAGCCTCAAAGACCTCGACAGCCTCAAGGACCTCGGCAGCCTCAAGGACCTCAAAAGCCTCAAGGACCTTGGCAGCCTCAAGGGCCTGGACAGCTTGAAGAACCTCGACAGCCTCAAGGACCTAAACAGCTTGAAGAACCTCGACAGCCTCAAGGACCTGGACAGCTTGAAAAACCTCGAGAGCCTCAAGGACCTGGACAGCTTGAAAAACCTCGACCTGCACACCCTCAACGACCTCAAGCCACGTAAAGATCCCAAGCCCTCCAAAGACCTCGTTAATCTCAAGGACCTGGAGTCGCTGAAGGACCTGAAAAACCTTGATCTTTTTCAGAATCGCAAGTCGCCCGGAAAAAAAATGGAAAAGCCGGGGGAGAGCGCCCTGGAAAAGCTGGCAATTTGGATCAATAAGAGCCAGTGGCAGGCCCTGATCTTCACGGAGAATGGGACCGTTTACCCCTATCCCCAGTCGGCCTTTCCCGATGAAATGCTCCAAAAGGGGACGGTGAAGCCATCCCTGGCCATAGTCCTTGATCAGCTCAAGGTGGACGAGGCCGCCTTGACCATGCAGGATAAGGCAGGCAAAGACCTAAGCTTCGCGGTTTCTTTTCCCAATGGGCCGAAGAACCTGCAAGGGGTCAGGCGCATTCTTTTCCATCATTTGGACGACTGGAACAGTCATTTTGAATTGAAGACCCCGACAACCGGGGACAATACCATGGTCTTGACCCTCCGCCAGCCCATGATCCGCACGAAAAAGGCCCTGAATTTTAAGGAAAATTACAAGCTCAGGTCCGAGAATCCTCAAAACCAAGCCATTCTGAGCCCGGACCCCCAGGTCCTCACCAGCGGACCGTCAAGCATAATTACCTTATCCGGGGGGAAGACCCTGACCCTGGAAAACCTCCGCCTAAAGGGGGAGGACCGCTGGCAGGGAATTTCGGTCCCAAAGCCGAAGGCGGGTCAAAAAAATACCCTGGTCCTGGAGAAGGTGATCATCCAAGATTGTCATTCCAGGGACAATGGCGGAGGTCTCCTGATGGCCGCGGGCAACCTAGGCCGGGTCGCAAAAAGCGCCTTCAAGAACAACGAGTCCGAAAAAAGCGGGGGAGCGATCGCTTCCTGGTCCCCCATGGCCATATCGGACTCAGCCTTTGAGAAAAATAAGGCCAAGGACTATGGCGGGGCGATTTTCACCGCCCCCTATGGCTACGAAGACCCTGTCACCACCTCCGGAGCCTACAAAAATCTTTCGACCGATAAAAACACCCTCTTTCGGTCCAACCACGCCAACCATCTCTACAAAATTCCAGACAATGCGAAAACTTTCAATAATCTCCAGTCCAAATCGACCACGGCCCTCGCCGATTCCTCAACGAAAAAGGGGCAGATTTTGAACAACTACGATCTCAACTATGCCCCCGCCTCGGCCCCGGCCGCCCCCGGCCGGCCGCAGAATTCGTCCAGTTCCGCCGGGCCCTGGCTCCCCTGGAGCCTTCCTGATTCCACCAGCCAATGGCTCTCCTGGAATTTTTCGGATTCCACCAGGCCCTGGTCCTCCGGGTCCACGTCGGATTCGGCGGGGTCCGGGTCCTCCATGAATTCGTCCGATTCATCCGGGTCGATGAATTCTTCTGATTCTTCCAATCCCTGGTTTTCCTGGTCCTCGTTGATTTCGAGCGATTCCGCCGGGTCTAGGGATTCATCGGATTCCGCCGGGTCTAGGGATTCGTCCGATCTTTCGGAATCCATCGACCCCGAAGAGTTCGAAAATACCCTTTCCAAATTCTTCGGACAAATCTTTTCCCCCACGCAAAGAAATGGCGGCTCCAGCTCCGACACGAGTACCAACTCAAGATCAAGCACAAGTTCCAGTTCCAGTTCCAGCTCCCGGGCGTCAGCATCCTCCTCAAACCAATTCTTCAGCTCCCGGAGAAGCTCGTCCTCAACTCCGACTCCACCTGCCCCGAATAACCAGCGGCCGAAGACCAGCTGGGAAGATCCCCCTGTGGAACCAGACGAGGATTATGAGGAAGAAGAAATCCTGATCCTGGAGCCGGCCGCAGCCGATCAGGTGGTCGTTGTCCAAAAAGGGGCCAAGAACGCCGCCCCCGCCACTGGGGGAAGCTGCCCCATTGCCCCCGCCACCGGGAGAAGCTGCCCCATTGTCCCCGCCACCGGGGGAAGCTGCCCCATTGCCCCCGCCACCGGGAGAAGCTGCCCCATTGCCCCCGGCGCCTTCCTCTGCCGATAGGGGAAAATGACAATAGGGTAGAGTTTATGTGTGGCGATGTGATAAAGCGCGTTAAAAATTTAACAAAAATCCACCCACTCCACCCCAAACTGCAAAAAGTTCCATTTAGGGTGGAACCCCCCTTCCCCCCTAAACCCATAAAAACGCCAATTAGGGTGGAGTTGAGAGTGCATTTCGAGCGAAGCCACGGGCCATGTTAAAAATTTAACACTAAAAACTCCACCCCAAACCCCGAAAAACGCCATTTAGGGTGGAACCCTCATACCACCCCAAACGCCGAAAAGAGCTGATTGGGGTGGAATAATGCCCCTCAACTCGTTAAAAACTTAACAAAGTCTCCCCAAAACTCCACCCTAAACTCAAAAAAGTGTCATT
>CAMYOR010000137.1 GCA_947278105.1 uncultured Tissierellia bacterium | reverse complement strand
ATTCCACCCCAATCGACGTTTTCGAAGGTTTGGGGTGGAATGAGGGTTCCACCCTAAATGGCGTTTTTAGGGGTTTGGGGTGGAATTTATGCTGTTAAATTTTTAACAAGATCCTTGGTTTGCTCGAAATGAACTCTCAACTCCACCCCAATCAGCTCTTTTCGGCGTTTGGGGTGGGTTGGGAGTTCCACCCTAAATGGCACTTTTGTGGGTTTGGGGTGGAGTTTTTATTGTTAAATTTTTAACAGGCTCCATCACCTGCTGATTGTATTGCCTCGCTGACTCTATTGCCTCGCTGACTCTATTGCCTCGCTGGCTCTATCGGCTCGTAGGCATCACTCCCCTCGCTCGGGAGCATAAAACGGCTGTACCCGGACGATTGAATCGTCCGGGTACAGCCGTTTTATAATTTCTGATGGTCTTATTTGTTCACTGCTTCTTTGAGGTTTTTGCCAGCTTTAAAGACGGGGGCGGTGGAGGCAGGAATCTTGATGGTTTCCTTGGGGTTACGGGGGTTGCGGCCAGAGCGGGCTTTGCGGTTGCGGGTTTCAAAGGTGCCGAAACCAACCAGCTGGACCTTTTCTCCTTCAACTAAGGCGTCCCGAACGGTTGCGACAAAGGCATCCAGGGCACGGCCAGCGTCCGCTTTGCTTAAGTTGCTTCTTTCTGCTATATTCGCGATTAATTCTGATTTATTCATCATTCCCTCCCTAAAAAAAATTTTTTAATTGACGTGTTTAAATTATACCAAAAGATCTCATGGCTGCAAGATTTCTCTTCATTTCTTTGGAAAAACCGAAAGATCTTTGACAGGAAAAACCTATCCCGATGACATTATACCAATTTCATGGGAAGATTGGGCAATTTCTGCCATTTTTTTAAAGAACTTTCTCTTTTTCTAAATTTTTCTATTTTTCGAGGGGGCCCGGGGACTTTCCAGAAAGGTCCTAGTTCTGAATTGGAGAGGCCTCTCAGGGATTGTCCGAATCCATGGAGGAGGACTCCCCATCGGCCTCCTGGACCGGAGGGAGGTTTTTTTCATAGAGGTGGACATGGAGCTTGCCGGCGAGATTTTTCATGTATTTCAGGTAGGCGTCCTCTTCGTATAGGGTGCGGACCTGGGGTTCGACCTCGGAAAAGGCCGTCCGTCTGTCGTTGACATAGATCACGTAGTAGAGGTCGTTGGAATAGTACCAGTTGACGGATTCCTTCTCCTGCTTGAAGATTTCCGGGTCGGCCAGACGGGGGTCATTGAGGCCAACGCTTGAAAACTGGTCATAGCGGGTGTTTTCAAAGAGATCGCCATTGTACTTGGCTTCGCTGTCGGGAATCGAGGAGGGATCTTTTTTCCAGGATTTAGCCAGGTCCTGGGCCTCGGCCCGGGTGGGAAGGGAAACCTGGATATAGGAGATCAGGGCGCATTTTTCCTGGTTCTTCTGATAGAACTTTTCCAGGTCCTCTTTGGAGGGGGCCAGGACTTTGGCGATTTTTTTGCGATGGGTTTCCACCATGGCCTGTCTTCGTAAGGAATTTTTGAAGGAAACCTCGGAAATGCCCAGGGACCTGAGCTGGACTTCTAGGGATTTCAGGTCCCCGAATTCATCCAGGGTCTTATTCCAGAGGTCCTGGTAGGGCTTTTCCACATCCATTCCCTTGTTGGAGGCGTCCTCCCGGATCATGGCCTCCCAGACCAGCATCTGAAGGACCTGCTTCTGCCGGGCTCGTGAAGCTTTCTGCTCGTCCTCGGGGTCGGTATAGGTCTCCCTAGGAAGGACGGCCCGGGCAATCTGGTCGGCCTCTTCAAATTCCTGGACCTGGATGGGGGTCTTCCCCACTTTGGCAACGGCGTCCCGGGGCGCCCCGCAGCTGACCAGAAGAAGGCCCATCAGAAGAAGGAGAAAAACCCGGGCCTTGGGGGCATGTTTGGGAAATTTGCCCAGACCCATGGCCATGGCCATGGGAGCGGAACGGAGGCGGCAGCCGGAGCGGAGGCGGAGGCTGGAGCTGGGGCGGAGGCTAGAGCTGGGGCGGAGGCGGAGGCTAGAGCTGGGGCGGAGGCGGAGGCTGGAGCTGGGGCGGAGGCTAGGACCTTTGGAAAGCGTCAGCCACTTAAAAATCGCCATTTTTTTTGGGATCATAGAAGTCCTCTCCCTGAATCCAGTATTTTTTGCGGCAAAATTCACAGACGACCTCGGCGCCATGGTCTTCTTGGGCCAGGGCCCGCCGGTCTTCCAAGGGAAGGGCGCGGAGGGCTCTGAGCATCCGATCCTTGGAGCAGGGGCAGTGGTAGACGGGCTCCCCTTCCTCCGAAAAATCGAAGGGAAGGGACGGGAAGGCCCTTTGGAGGATTGCTTCCAGAGAAAGGCCATTTTGGAGGTAGGCGGTCATGGGACGGAGTCCTTGGGCATCCTCCTCGAGCTGGCGGAGGTCCTCTTCGCTGGCCCCGGGTAGGGCCTGGACTAGAAGGCCGCCGGAAACCTCCACCTTTCCGGACGGACCCAGAAGGACCCCCAGGGAGACGACCGAGGGGACCTGTTCGGACTGGAGGAAGTAGGCGGAAAAATCTTCAGCAATTTCACCGGAAACCAGGCGGGTGGTCCCGGCGAAGGGCTCCTTGGAGTAGTCGGATTTTCGGATCAGGGTCAGGGTCCCCTGGCGGCCCACAAAGCCGCCGACGTCCAGGTGGCCGGGAGACCGGTCGGGAAGGTCCGCCTGGGGGTTCTGACAGGAAATCCGGGCGGAATAGGGCTCGTCGGTGACGGCGAGGAGCCGGCCTCCGGGGCCGCCGCCCTTAATTAGGAGGGTGATCGAGTCCCCAGGGAACATTAAGTCCAGACTCAGAAAACTGGCCATGGTCAGGAGCCTTCCCATGGCGGCGGCGGCCGTCGGGCTGGCCCCGTGGATCTTTCTTGCCTCCTCTGCCATCAGGCGGGTGTCGGCGGCGCGAATGCGGAAGCGGCCGGTCTTTGCCACTCCCCGGATCATGCGGTCGGTCAAGGTTTCCTCCTTTTTCCAAAAGGGAAATTCCATAAGGAAAATTTCCTAGGGAAAATTCTCCAGGAAAAATTCCATCGGGTAATTCTCAAAAAAATTCCATAAGGAAAAGGCCGGATTAAATCCGGCCTTTCATCTTAAAACTTGTGTATTTCAAAAATGCCTGAAGGCAACTTGAACTACGAGAGTTTTTGTACGTTCGCTGCCTGTGGGCCTTTTTCGCCTTCAAC
>CAMYOR010000136.1 GCA_947278105.1 uncultured Tissierellia bacterium | reverse complement strand
CGGAGGGCGGGCCTCTTCATTGCCAGAGAGCGGATTCCTTTATTGCCAAAGAGCGGGTTCCTTCGGCTGCCCCTAACCAATCCGGTATTCTTTTTTCATCTCCCGGATGGTATCCCGGATCGTGGCGGCCCTTTCGAAGTCCAGAAGTTCTGCCGCCTTTCGCATTTCCAGATCCATATTGACTAGAAGCTCTTCCACTTCTTTTCGGCTGAAGGTCTCCTTTTGGGATGCCTCCGCCATTTCCCCGGTATAGGGCTTGAGATCCTCCGCTTTAATGGCCGTGGAGAGGAGGTCGTGGACTTCCTTTTGAATGGACCGGGGCTCAATATGGTGGGCCTTATTGTAGGCTTCCTGGATCTTTCTTCTTCGGTTGGTCTCGGCCATAGCCCGGGCCATGGATTCGGTAATTTGATCGCCATAGAGGATCACCCGGCCATGGACATTGCGGGCGGCCCGGCCGATGGTCTGGACCAGGGAGGTTTCGGACCGGAGAAAGCCCTCCTTATCGGCATCCAGGATGGCGATAAGAGAGACTTCGGGGATATCCAGGCCCTCGCGGAGGAGGTTGATGCCGACTAGGACATCGTACTTTCCCAGGCGAAGGTTTCGGATAATCTCCATCCGCTCCAGGGTGTCCACATCGGAATGGAGGTAGGTGACCTTGAGCTTGAGCTCCTCGAAATAGGCGGTCAGATCTTCGGCCATTTTCTTTGTCAGGGTGGTCACCAGGGTCCTCTCCCCCCTTTGGGTGGTCTTTTGGATTTCCCCTAAGAGGTCGTCGATCTGATGGGCCGTGGGCCGGACCTGGACTTCCGGGTCCAGGAGGCCGGTGGGCCGGATGATCTGCTCGACCAGGCGGGCGGAATGGTCCCTTTCATAGGGGCCTGGGGTCGCCGACATAAAGACAAACTGGGGAATGAGCTTTTCAAATTCCTCAAATTTAAGAGGGCGGTTATCCAGGGCGGAGGGCAGACGAAAGCCGTAGTTCACCAGGTTTTCCTTCCGGCTCCGGTCGCCATTGTACATGGCATGGAGCTGAGGAAGGGTGGCATGGGACTCGTCGACAAAGAGCATGAAGTCTTTGGGAAAGTAGTCGATCAGGGTGTAGGGGCGGGACCCGGGCGGGCGGCCGGAGATATGGCGGGAGTAGTTTTCGATGCCCGAGCAAAAACCCACCTCTTTCATCATTTCCAGGTCGTAGAGGGTTCGCTGTTCCAGCCTCTGGGCTTCGACCAGCTTATTATGGTCCCGGAGGAATTTGAGCTGGACTTCGAGTTCTTCTTCGATGGTCTTTACGGCCCGGTCCATCTTCCCTTTGGAAGTGGCGTAATGGGAGGCCGGGAAAATCATCACAAAAGACCGGCCTTGGATGATTTCTCCGGTCAGGTTGTCGAATTCGAGGATCCGGTCAATCTCATCTCCAAAAAATTCGATGCGGAGGGCTTCCTCGGAAGAGGATGCCGGGAAAATATCGACGACATCTCCCCGGACCCGGAAGGTCCCCCTCTGGAAGGCGACGTCGTTTCGGACAAATTGGATGGAGATCAGTCTTTTTAAAAGTTCGTCCCGGTCCATGGCCATGCCGGGGCGAAGGGAAAGGGTGAGCTTGAGATAGTCGTCGGGGTCGCCGAGCCCGTAGATGCAAGAGACGGAGGCCACGACGATCACGTCCCGCCGCTCGAAAAGGGCCATGGTGGCCGAGTGGCGGAGCTTGTCGATTTCATCATTGATGGCGGAGTCCTTGGCGATGTAGGTGTCGGTGGCGGCGACATAGGCTTCGGGCTGGTAGTAGTCGTAATAGGAGACGAAAAATTCGACCGCATTTTCGGGAAAAAATTCCTTAAATTCTGCGGCCAGCTGGGAGGCCAGGGTCTTATTATGGGCAATGACCAGGGTCGGCCTCTGGACCCTTTCGATGACATTGGCCATGGTAAAGGTCTTTCCGGACCCGGTGACCCCCTGGAGGGTCTGGTACCGGTCTCCGGCCGCAAGGCCCCGGGCCAGGGCTTCAATGGCCTGGGGCTGGTCCCCGGTGGGTATGAATTTGGAATGGAGGATAAATTTGTTCATAAGAGGTCTGTCAATTTCGGCGCTTTTGAGTGTGAGTTCGAACAGGATTTGTGGATCCCTGGCTTAGGGGTTGACCTTTTCCGAATTTACTTTTTTTACTTCCCGGATGGCCCGGAGCAGTTGGGTATCCTGGCTGAGATAGGGGGTGCCCATTTTAGTCACGCCCTTGGGCAGGGCAACGGGGATGTCGGGCTGGATGCCTTTTTTGTGGATATGGTCCCCGCTGGGGGTCAGATACTCCGCCATGGTCAGCTTGAGGCCGGCCTCCTTGCCGTGGACGGTGATGGGATAGAGCTTTTGGACAATGCCTTTTCCAAAGGTTTTCTGGCCGATGATCAGGGCCCGGTGATTGTCCCGAAGGGCTCCGACCAGGATTTCGCTGGCAGAGGCGGACCCATCGTTGACGAGGACGACCATGGGAATGGGGTCATGGTCCGGGTCAGAAGCGGCGATTTCCTTTTGTCCCTTCTTATCGACGACCGTGACGATGGTCCCCTTTCCCAGGAGCTGGTCTGCGACTTCTTCGCAGGAGT
The DNA here is from genome assembly GCA_947278105.1 of uncultured Tissierellia bacterium. GTDB lineage: Bacteria > Bacillota > Clostridia > Tissierellales > Peptoniphilaceae > CABTZP01. The sequence goes on along the minus strand of CAMYOR010000136.1, from coordinate 638 downwards.
CGATCAGGCCTCCCCCGTTATTTCGAAGGTCGAGGATCAGCCGGTTGACTCCCTTCTTTTCCAGGTCCTTTAAATGCTGGGCGAAGTGCCTGCCAGTTCCTTCATCAAAGCTGTCGATGACCAGGTATCCGATCTTGTCCTTTAAAAGTTCGGACCGAACGGTGTCGACCTCGATCTTTTCCCTTTTCATGGTAACGGTCTTTTTCTCGGCCTGGTCACCCTTTCCTCTCTGGTAGGTGATGGCTACTTCTGTTCCGGCCTTTCCCCGCATGGCCTTAGCCGCCTCGCCTAGGGCTTGGCCCAGGTATTCCTTTCCATCAACGGCAAGGATTTTATCGCCGGTCCGGATGCCGGCCTTGGCTGCCGGGGAACCTTCAAAGGCGGAGATGACGGTGATCAAGTTGTCGTCCTCGACCCCGACTTTAAGGCCGATTCCTTCAAAGTTCCCGGTCGTCTCGTCCATAAAGGACTGGTATTCTTCCGGGGTGAAATATTCCGAATAGGGATCCTGGAGACCGGCGATATAGCCCTTGTAAATCCCGTTTTCCAGGTCATTGTCCTTGTATTTATAAAGGTAATTCTCGTCAATCAGGGTCCGGTAGGTCTGGAGGTTTTTTACGACCTGGTCCATGTTGATC
>CAMYOR010000135.1 GCA_947278105.1 uncultured Tissierellia bacterium | reverse complement strand
TGTCTCGTGGGCTCGGAGATGTGTATAAGAGACAGATCCCATGCTCAGAGCAGTCCATGAAAAAGCTCTTTGCTCCGGTCAGTATTCTTTTAGCGCCCGAATGGGCTGCGGATTCGGAGTCTGCATGGGATGCTCCATAAGAACCCTTCAGGGGCCAAAGAGGGTCTGCAAGGAAGGGCCTGTTTTTAAGGGAGAGGAGATCCTATGGAAAGACTGAAGATTAATCTTTTGGGCATCGACCTGGATAATCCCATTATTCCCGCCTCCGGGACCTTTGGATATGGCAAAGAATTTTCCCGCCTCTATGACATCAATCGATTAGGAAGCTTTTCCTTCAAGGGGACGACCCCTCAGGAACGATTTGGCAATGAAGAGCCCCGCATTGCCGAGACTCCATCCGGAATGCTCAATTCCGTAGGCCTGCAGAATCCGGGAATGGATCAGGTCCTTTCCCGAGAGCTTCCGGAAATGAAGAAATTTTTTCATAAAAAAGTCATGGCCAATATCAGCGGTTTTTCAATCGAGGATTATGTCCTCTCTGCAAAAAAATTGGATGGGGAAGATCAGGTCGGCTGGATCGAGGTCAACATTTCCTGCCCCAATGTTCATGGGGGAGGAATGGCCTTTGGAAAAGAGCCGCAAGCGGCCTATGCCGTGACCTCGGCGGTAAAAAAGGTCACTTCAAAACCAATCATCATGAAGCTTTCTCCAAACGTAAAGGATATTACAGAAATTGCCAAAGCCTGCGAAGAGGGGGGAGCCGATGGAATCAGCCTCATTAACACCCTTCTGGGGATGAGGATTGACATTTGGCAAAAAAAGCCCATATTAAAGGTGAAGACCGGAGGCCTGTCCGGTCCGGCTATTTTTCCCCTTGCTTTGGCTATGGTCTACCAGGTGTATGAGGCCGTGAAGATTCCCATTATTGGAATGGGGGGGATCTCCTCTGCCCAGGATGTCATTGAAATGATGGAAGCCGGGGCAAGGGCAGTGGAAATTGGCGCAGCGAACCTTGTTGATCCCTGGATTTGTCCTAAAATTATTGACCGCCTGCCCGAACTGATGGACCAATTAGGAATTGCAAAGCTTACGGACATTATAGGAGTCAGCCATGAAAAACAATGATGTAATCATCGCCTGTGACTTTCCGACAGGTCGGGAATTAATGGAATTTTTAGAGCTTTTTGGGGAGAAGCGGCCCTATGTTAAAATTGGGATGGAACTGTTTTACGCAGAAGGTCCTGAAATCATAAAAAAAGTCAAAAACAGGGGCCACCAAATTTTTCTGGATGTGAAAGTTCACGACATCCCTGCCACCGTACGAAAGACCATGGAGGTTCTTTCTCATCTAGACATTGATATGGTGAACCTTCATGCCGGCGGTGGAAGGGAGATGATGAGAGAAGGACTGGAAGGGCTTCGACAGGGGAAGGGAAAAAGACCCCTTCTCATTGCCGTAACTCAGCTGACTTCCACCGATCAAAAAATGCTTAAAGAGGAACTTTTGATTGACAGGGACCTGGATCAGGTGGTGATATCCTATGCCAAAATGGCACAGGACGAAGGGCTCGACGGGGTCGTTTGTTCTGCCCTGGAGGCGGAGATGGTCCACCGGCTCTTTGGAAATCATTTTTTAACCGTCACCCCCGGCATTCGCTTTAATCAAGAAACGGCAGGGGATCAAAAGAGAATTCTTTCTCCCCGCCAGGCGAGGCTTAAAGGATCAGATTACATCGTTGTTGGCCGCCCCATCACTCAGGCAGAGGATCCTTTAAAAGAATACCTCCGCTGTGTCCATGATTTTATAGGAGAAGACCATGAACCTACCGGATTCTAAAGATACGTTAAGAGCAGAGGAAATTGCGGAAGACCTTCTTTCCATTCAGGCGATATTTTTTCGGCCCCAGGAGCCCTTTATTTGGGCTTCCGGCATTAAAAGCCCCATCTACTGTGATAACCGCCTTATTTTAACGGCCCCCTCCGTCCGCAATCGCGTGGAAGAAGCACTGAAAGACCTAATCCAGGACCATTTTCCAGATGTTGAGCTCCTGATGGGAACGGCAACGGCCGGAATTGCCCATGCGGCGATTGCTGCCCATCTTATGGGCATTCCCATGGGCTATGTTCGCTCGAAAGCCAAGGACCATGGGAGAAAAAATCAAATTGAAGGAGAATTGAAGGCCGGAGAAAAGGTCGTTGTCGTTGAAGACCTGATTTCAACCGGAGGTTCGATCATTGAGGTCGTAAATACCGTCCGGGAGGCCGGGGGAGATGTCCTCGGGCTGGTGAGCCTCTTTACCTACAACATGAAGGAGAGCAGTGATAACTTTGAAAGGGCCGGGGTCAATCTTTTTGCCCTTACAAACTTTGACGCGGCCATGAAGGCTGCTCAAAGAAGGGGAGACCTATCTAACGAGGATATTTTGAAGTTAAAAAAGTTCCGAGATCATCCCAGAGATGAATCCTGGATCCACGCCCGGGAGGAAAAATGAAAAGCCTGATTGATATTTTGGATTTTTCGACAGAAGAAATCCAGGACCTGATTGACACGGCCATGGACATCATTGCCAGTCCAGAGAAATACGAAAACCTTTGTCGGGGAAAAAAGCTGGCTACTCTTTTTTATGAGCCCTCAACCAGGACCCGGCTATCTTTTACCGCATCCATGATGGAGCTGGGGGGGAATGTCTTAGGCTTTTCTCAGGCGGCCTCAAGTTCCGTCTCCAAGGGCGAAAGTGTTGCCGACACAGCAAAAATTGTCAGTAACTATGCTGATATCATGGCCATCCGCCATCCCTTGGAAGGGGCTCCTTTGGTCGCTTCCATTAATGCAAAAATTCCCGTCATCAATGCAGGAGATGGTTCCCACAGCCACCCCACCCAGACCTTGGCTGATATTTTGACGATTTATCGGACAAAGGGCAGGTTGGATCACCTGAAAATTGGTCTTTGCGGGGACCTTATTTACGGGCGCACAGTCCATTCCCTGATCCGCTGTATGTCCCGGTACCCAGCCAATGAATTTGTCCTGGTTTCCCCGGAGGAACTAGCCCTTCCGGATTATATTAAAAAGAACGTCATTGACCGACAGGGGCTGAGCTGCCGGGAAGAAAGCAGTCTGGAAAAGGCAATCTCAGACGGGCTTGATATTCTTTACATGACCCGAATTCAAAAAGAGAGGTTCGATGACTTTGCCCAGTACGAGAGGCTAAAGGATTCCTATGTCCTTACGGAAGAAAAGATTAAGGCCGCCGACAAGGATATGTAT
>CAMYOR010000134.1 GCA_947278105.1 uncultured Tissierellia bacterium | reverse complement strand
CGCATTGCCTTCGGCAATGCCTTGTTTTGATAAGGAAGCCCGCCTCCGGCGGGCGACTAAAACCGCATTGCCTTCGGCAATGCCTTGTTTTGATAAGGAAGCCCGCCTCCGGCGGGCGCCCTTATAAAAAATGTCCCGGCCTGCGGCCGGGACTCCTTAATTTCTAAACTCCGCCGGCCGGCCATTCCACCCGCCTCCGGCTCGGCCGCTCGCCCAGCCCCCACATTGCGTTAAATATTTAACAATCACCTTCGCTCAACGCTTCCCTGGACCTCGCCAGGCGCTCCGGCCCCGCCCCCTCGTTTTGTGTCCGCCCCTTTTGTTGTCATAAATTTTCCTCAAAAAGAGTTACAAATTTCTCTCAAAATCTTTACAATCTGTAACTTTATGGCTATAATGAATATGCAAGTATCCTATTCGCTTGTGAATGGTTCAGGATGGAGAGATTGAGATGAAAAACCTTGGAAAAAAATTAATCGCATGGGTTCTCGCCCTGGCTTTTTGCTTGACCCTCTGGGGAGGCGGGCGGCCCGCTTATGCACAAAATGAAACCGTGGACAAAGACTGGTTTGTCGCCGTGTTTTATAAGGATGGCGGCGACGACTGCTTAGATGTCTATAAAAAGGGAGATAATGGTAATCTTACTTCCATAGCCACTTATAAACAGACGGGTCAACCAGCCGATTATAATGCCTACAAGGCCCTTCTGACCTCGCCCGTGGCCAACGACCTCGAGTGCGCCCTCAGCTGTGGTCATGGGGCAGAAACCTATTTTGATGGAAAAGATCCCTTTCAAATTAAATTGAAGGATTCACAAGCTCCCCGTCAAAAGGTCCAGCTGGTCCTTTTCCGCGACTTTTCCTATTTTTCCAATACCTTCCTGCCCGACCAGAAAAAATCTAACCCAGAAACTCGCCCTCAAATGAACCTTACCTTATATAAAGATGTGAAATTAAAGGCCGATTCCGACGCCCTCCTGCCCACGATTACTCCCCTGGAGCTTGGGAAATATGGCCAGGGCGACTGGAGCCTCCGCTCCGCCCCTCCTCGGCTTGACCTGCAAAAGACCAATGCCAATGCGAAAAAGGTCTTTCAGGACTTTTTGACTGCGGGGAAGGCTGGATGGCCCTATTCCATAAAGGCAGAGAATAAGGAAAAGAAGCTCAGCTCCCTGATCTCCCTTTCCAATGGGACAAAATTGGACATTTATAGTGTGATTTTGGACGGGGAAGGGAAGACCCCCCTGATCCAGGTCGCCGAGGGAAAGACAGAAGATGAAAAAGTCAACGCCCTTACCCTCCTTGGCAACGTGACCCTGAAAAATGGCAAGGGCGACAAGGTCTCCGGCGGCATTGAAATGGGGAAGGGCATCTCTGACGACAAGCAAAATGAGTTGACCACCAAAAAAGACGAAGACACGATCAAAGAACTGCTGGACATTCTGGCAGACCTTGCAGAAAACCAGGAAAATACAGACTTGAAAACGCAAATTACCAATGCCAAGGCCACTGCCGTAAAGCTTATCCAGGAGAAGGATAAGACATTCAAGGACAATGCCTTTGAAAAAAACCAGACCGCCGGATCCGGCGGGGCCATCCATATCCAGGAAAAGGTCAATGCCGATATCCAGGATGCCAAATTCACTGAAAACAAGGCAGGGGACTGCGGCGGGGCCATTGCATCCGACTCTGCCATAGCCATGAAAAAGGCCGAGCTTACAAAAAATACCGCTACAAATAACGGCGGCGCCCTCCATCTGCCGGCGGATGCCGAATCCAAAATTGACCAGGCCTCCTTCAAGGAAAACGAAGCCACCAATGGCGGCGCCCTTTGGGCGAAAAAGGCGGCGATCACGGAAACAGCCTTTGACTCCAATAAGGCTAAATTCTGGGGCGGGGCCATTTACAAGGATCCCTTCGACCTGAAGGATCCCAAGTACGATGGCTTAGAAACCGATACCAAGACCAAATTCACCAACAACAGCGCCGATCCCTATCTCTATAGTCCGGATAAAGTTTTGGGCCTCTATGCCAGCTCCGACTCCCACCTGACGAGCTCTTCGACCTTTACCCTGGCCTCGATTGATGGAAAAGAGGTCAACAATAAAAACTATACCCCTGTCAACAATTACGACATCAGCTATGGTTATCGACTGGTCATCTATCGGCCCAACGGGGGAGAGGGGAATGATATTAAAGAAAAGATGGATCCGGGAAAAGACCTCCAGCTGAGAAAATCTCCCTTTACCCGCCCCGGCTACCGGTTTACCTCCTGGAATACCCAGGAAGACGGCAAGGGTAAGTCCTTTAAGGAAACCGACAAAATTCCACAAAGTCAACTAGATCAGCTTGTCAGCGAAAAAGACGCCAGCCTCACCCTCTTTGCCCAGTGGGAAAAACTTGACAATGTGACCGGAAAAATCCCCTCCATTTCCAAGACCATCACGGGCGATAAGCCGGAGAAGAAGGACTCGTTTAAGTTCCGCCTCGTGGCCGATGAAAAGCAGCCCATGCCCGGTGGTTCCGATGGCAAAGAAGCGTCCCTTTCGATCACCGGCCAGGATGAGAAGTCCTTTGAACCCATTGAATTTCCCGCGCCCAAGGACGGCGAAAAAAAGGTCTACACCTACCGCGTCTCCGAGGAAGACGGCAAGCTCTCTGGCTATACCTACGATGACCATGTCTATAAAATTCGCTTTACCCTGACCACGGATAAGGACGGAAAGGTCAAGGTCGCTCGGGAAGTTACCCGTAATGGCAATGACTATTCCAAGGACACCCTAAAATTCGAGAACCAGTTCTCCAAGGCTCAAAAGACCAAGCAGGAAGAGGAGAAGAAAAAAGAAGAAAAGAAAAAAGAGGATCAAAAAGCCGAAGCCAAGAAAACACAAGCCACAGTCACCGAGGCCAAAAAGACCGCTGACGATGCCAAGAAAATAGCCAAGGAAGCGCAGAAAAAAGCCCAACAGGCCAACTCCGCCGCCGCCGAAGCCGTCAAGATTGTCAAAGTCATCCAGAAAAACTGCAAAAATTGCAACCCCAGCACCGGCGACCCCTTCCCCGGCCTGCGCCTTCTGAAAAACCTCCTTTAAATCCAAAAGCCCTACTAAAAGAATAGAAACAGAAAAATCCCCCGGCGGACGCCGGGGGATTTTTCTGTGCCGGGGCGCGGGCCGGAGAAGGGGTTCATGTCAAGGAAGTCATGGCCTGTTAAGGAGACTTTTAAGAGGCGTGCCAAGGGTCCTGTTAAAAATTTAACACTAAAAACTCCACCCCAAACCCCGAAAAACGCCATTTAG
>CAMYOR010000133.1 GCA_947278105.1 uncultured Tissierellia bacterium | reverse complement strand
ACCCCATAGTCCCTAAGCATGGGGCCAGAAATTTCCCCTGTGTAAGCTCCCCGTTTTTCATGGTAGAAATTCTGAGCGCCCAGGTAAAAATTTGTCCCTTCAATATGTTCACGGACCACGGGAATATCAATGGCGGGAACGCAAAACACCACCTCCACATCGGGATTCAAATCATATTCCTTGATTCTCTCAATCAAAAGGCCGGCTTCGTAGGGTGTTTGGTTCATCTTCCAGTTTCCAGCTATCAGCGGTACACGCATAAGGAGATCTCCTTTCTGTCTGTGATTAATATTATACTATTACGCATTAATATTCTAAATTGATCCATCAAGCCCTCATGCATCCCTTTCTTTTTCCGAAATACAGTCGATGCCCGGAAGACCTTTTCCTTCTAATAATTTTAAAGATGCCCCACCTCCTGTTGAAACATGGGTAATGGAATGGGTTAAACCCAGCTCTGTAATTGCCGCTGCGGAATCACCTCCACCGACTATGGTCACTCCTAGGCAATTTGCCATGGCTTTGGCAACGGCTTTCGTTCCCTGGGAAAACTCGGGAATTTCAAAAACGCCCATCGGGCCATTCCAAAGAACGGTTCCTGATCCTTCAATAACCTCTGAATAAATCTTTGCCGTTTGAGGCCCGATATCCAGGCTCATCTTGTCTTTGGGAATCTCGGTGATGGGAACAATTTTTGTTTTTTGATGAAGAGCTTTTTCTTCGGCAATAACGCCGTCAACGGGAAGAAGAAAGCGAACCCGGTTCTTCTCGGCTTTTTGAAGAAGGCCCTTGGCCAGCTCAATTTTTTCTGCATCCAGTAACGAAGTCCCTATTTCAATCCCTTGAGACTTCAGAAAAGTATAGGCCATTCCTCCGCCGATGAGGATGGAATCCACCTTATCCAAGAGATGATCGATAATGCCGATTTTATCGGACACCTTTGCTCCGCCAACAATTGCGGTAAGGGGACGGCGGGGATTCTGGAGGGCATTTTGAATAATCCTAACTTCCTTCTCCACCAGAAAGCCCAAAGCGGAGGGCAGGATGGATGCCAGTCCGACATTTGAAGCGTGGGCCCGGTGACAGGTTCCGAAAGCATCATTGACAAAAATATCGCCCAGGGAAGCTAGCTCTCTCGCTAATTCAGGATCATTTTGGGCCTCTCCGGGAGCAAAGCGGGTGTTCTCCAACAGGGCCAAATCTCCTATTTGTAATTCTTTTACCCTTGTCTGAACATCCTTGTCAACAACCTGATCAGAGGCAATAAAATGGACTGGTTTATCCATAATCCTTGAAAGCCGAACCGCAACGGGGGCCAGGGAAAATTCAGGACTCGCTTTTCCCTGGGGTCGGCCAAGATGGCTCATGAGAATGACCGTCGCCTGGTGGTCCAGGAGGTAGCTGATGGTCGGGAGGGCCGCCCGAATCCTCGTATCATCCTGAATTTCCCTTTTTTCTCCTTTTGACATGGGGACGTTAAAATCCACGCGCACCAGCACTCTTTTCCCCCGAACATCGATATCTTTTAGTGTCATCTTACTCATAACTTCTCCTTTCACAAGAAAAGAGCGGAAAAAGCCCCTTCTGGCTCTTCCGCTCCAGTTCCGTTCCTAAGATAATTATGCGAAGTCGTCTTTTGGGGGACTCGCTCAGAGGCGAAAAAGGAAATCCTTTTTTGCTCCATCGAGAACTCCTTGCCCGGGCTATTTTTCCTGCTTTTTTTCTTCCTAAAATAAAAGATTCTTTTATTTCGAAGACTGCTGGGATTCTGCCGGCTGAGACTGGTTCGGCTGGTCCTTTTGGCCTGACTCCTGACCGCCCTGAGGTTTGGCTTCCTGTCCTTTAATTTCGACCTTGGCCGCCTTCATCAGCCCCTGGATATAATCGGTATAAGCGGTTCCCGTGAGTTGCTCTGCAATTTCCTTTTTCTTGGACTCAAAGGAATCATTTCTCTTATTTAAACGAATGATATGGTATCCGTATTCTGACTTGACTGGCTCAGAAATTTGTCCTTCCTTAAGACCTTCCAGGGCCTTTGAAAATTCAGGAACAAAGGAGTCTGCTGTCTGCTCGCCTAAGGCTCCCCCTTTCGCCGCGCTACCCTTGTCGACAGAAACGGCCTTGGCAATGTCCTCAAACTTTTCTCCCTTGGCTAAACGTTCCTTGACCTTCTTTGCTTCTTCTTCGGTCTTAACTAAAATGTGGCTGGCATCCACGGTGACCAGGGTAGCCTTGTTATCATCAAAGTATTTTTTTAATTCTGCATCCGATGGCATATGCTGTTTTGTAAACCATTCATGATGAATTCTTGAAATTGTCTCATATTTCAGGGAATCGCGCATTTCCTGATCGGTCACCTCCAGCTGCTTTAACGCCTGCTGGTAAGCTTCCGGACCGCCGTAGGTTTTAATCGCCTTCTCATACTCGACTTTATACTCATCATCGGCAATTTTCACCTTGTTTTTTTCCAAATCTTGCATCATCACCGACTCCTGAATGAGTGAGTTGGAAATCGAGACAGGAAGCTGGTACTGGGCAGCCAAGATATTTTTATAAAGTTTTAACTGAGCATCATATTTTTCCTGAGAAATTTCTTTTCCATTGACGGTCGCATAGGCGCCGCCGCTTCCCCCATTCCCGCATCCGGTGAGTAAAAGCGCTGCTGCCAAGCCAATTCCTGCAAGTTTCGTAATCCTCTTATTCATCATAACCTCCATTTTTCTTATTGATCTTTTCGGTATCCTCGACATCCAACTTTTTTATTTTTAGGATCAGCTTTAATAGGGACTGAACATCTTTAATCTCCTCCGGACCTGAAGCCACTTTAAACTTTGGCTCCTTTTGAAAGTCAAAGGAAAGAGGTCCCTGATAATTCTTTGAGATCGCCTCCAATTCCTCTACTGTGAAAATAGAAAAATCTTTATAGCGAAGCTCGACCTGATCCTGAATCTCTTTAATCTGATAAAACCCAACAAGCGCTGCCCATCTTTTGATAAGCATGATATCCATCAGGTGGATCAGACTGGTCGGAGGGTCTCCATATCGATCAATTAATTCTTCTATGATTGTACTATAATCCTCGTCATTTTCAATATTGGCAATCTTTCTATACATACTTATTTTTTCCGAGGACTGGCTGATATAGGAATCCGGGATATAAGCAGAAATTTTCATGTCTACATTCACAGATTCCTGGGGTTTTCGGACCTTTTTTCCCCTGGCCCGGGAAACGGCCTCTTCCAGAAGTTTTACATAAAGCTCGTAGCCAATCGCCTCAACATGGCCCGATTGACCGGTTCCAAGAAGGTTCCCTGCACCCCGAAGCTCCAAGTCCCGCATT
>CAMYOR010000132.1 GCA_947278105.1 uncultured Tissierellia bacterium | reverse complement strand
CCTTTGCAAGGCGGCAGGAAAAAAGATACCGGTTTTTGAGAATGTCGGACAGGAGCCATCAGAAGAGAGGCCAAAGGAAGGAGGGGCGGATGGGTCTTACTGCTTAAGGGACCTCTATGCCTTTCCCGGACCAGAGGATCTTTTTGCCTTTTCTGAAAAAGATTGGGCTGGTTGCCGTTTCGGCTACCGGGAAAAGTACCTCCGGCGTCTCGCCAGAGACGCAGTTTCTGGAAAAATTGACCTTCAAAATTGGGCGAAGCTTTCCGACCCGGATCTTGAAGAAAAGCTTTTGGCTTTATACGGAATCGGAAAAAAGGTGGCCGCCTGCGTTATGCTCTATGGCTTTCACCGGCTGAACGCCTTTCCCCAGGATGTCTGGATTCACCGGATTTTGGAAGACCATTATGGGGGAAAAGCAGACCTTAATAAATATGCTCCCTACAGCGGGTTAGTTCAGCAATACCTCTTTGAATACGGAAGAAAGGAAGACCCAGAGAGAAGAAACTAGGGAATTGTCTTTTTTATTCAGTAACTTGGTAATTTTGGGTATAAAAAATATGAGTTTAGGGAATTATTTTGCTGATTGATAGGAGGCTCTGATGGGATCGAAAGAGACGAAAAAGATATTAGCAAATTCCTTAATCAGCTTATTAGAAGAAAAGCCGATTGAGAAAATTACCATTCAGGAAATAGTGGACGGGTCTGGTTTTAACCGGCAAACTTTTTACTATCACTTTACGGATATCTATGACCTTTTAGAGTGGATTCTTCAAAGAAATTATGGACTTCTCAGCGAAAATCACGTTTTTGAAACAGAAGACTCCCTGATGGTTAAAATCGAAAAGGCCTTTTCTTATCTCTCAGAGAAGAGGACCCTTATCCTCCATTCTTATAATCCCAATCACCGATATTATTATGAAGGCTTTATGCGGCCCTGGATCTCTGCTCAACTGGAGAAAATGATCCAATCCTCTCCCTTATCTGCAGAAATCAGTTTGGCAGAGCGAAGATTTATCAAGGATTCTTTTACCTGGGCCTTTTTAGGTCTCTTTTTCCGATGGCTGGAAAAGGGGATGCCCAATAGAAGCCAGGAGCTTATTGAAAATTATTATCTTTTAATAGAAGTTTCGATGGAAGCTTCGCTCCAAGCCTTCGCAGAGAAAAACCGAAAAAATTCATAAGGAAAATTCCAAACAAAAGGGCGTCTGGGGTTCAGACAAGCCTCATACATTGTCTATTGAAGAAAAAACCGCTTTTTATAAACTGGAAATGAAGAGAAGAAAACGAATCATTGATCATCTCTGATGCAATTGAACAGAAAAGAGGGATTTTATGAGTTTAAAGGACAATGTCGCCAAGGGAAGCCTTGAAGTATTAATGGACTATGTTTTAAAAGATCCGGAAAATCGGGCCCTTCAGTTGTTGGACTGGGTGGATCGTTTCTCTGGCAATGGTCCGGATGGATATAAGAGCCAGCGTCAGATGATTCGAACAGTTTTGGAAGATCCCGGGAACAATTACCATCAAATGATCATGGGCCTTTGCCATGATATCGACCATGATTTTCTCAAACACTTTTTTGTCAATTACTTCCTGAACGCAGTGATTGACTCAGAAAAGAAGAGAATGGAGGCCCGGGAAAAGTACCAATGCAATATCCCCTGGGCCATCCTGATGGATCCTACTTCCGCCTGTAACCTCCACTGTATTGGCTGCTGGGCTGCAGAATACGGGGACCGTCTAAACCTTACTTATGAAGATTTGGACCGGATCATTCAGGAGGGGAAAGAAATCGGCGTTTATATGTACATTTATACCGGCGGGGAGCCCACCGTGCGTAAAGACGACCTTTTTAGGCTTTGCAGAAAGCACCCGGACTGTATGTTCCTGGCCTTTACCAACGCAACCTTGATTGATCAGGCCTTTGCCGACCAGATGCTGGAAGTCAAAAACTTTATTCCGGCTATCAGTGTGGAGGGCGGGGAAGAGACGACCGATGCCCGCCGGGGCAAGGGTACTTTCCAAAAAGTGATGAGGGGGATGAAGGTTTTAAAGGATAACCATCTGCCCTTTGGCACTTCTTCCTGCTATACCAGTCAGAACGTTGATACGATGTGCACCGAAGAATATGTGGACAGTCTTATTGAATGGGGGTCTAAATTCGGCTGGTTCTTCCACTATATGCCTGTGGGCAATGACGCCAGCGTGGAGCTTTTACCCGATCCCGATCAAAGAGAGAAAGTCTATCACTGGATCCGCTGGGTCCGTGCCAATAAGCCGATCTTTGCCATCGACTTCCAAAATGATGCGAAGTATGTCGGAGGATGTATTGCCGGCGGGCGCTGCTACCTTCATATCAATGCCAATGGCGATGTGGACCCCTGTGTCTTCATTCATTATTCCACCGCCAATATTCATACCATGAGCCTTGTCGAATGCCTGCAAAGCCCGCTTTTTATGGCCTACCACAAAAACCAGCCCTTTAACAAAAACATGCTCCAGCCATGCCCGATGCTGGAGAATCCGGAATGCTTGAGAAAGATGGTAAAGGAAACCGGAGCGATTTCGACGGATCCAATGTCGCCGGAAACTGTCGATCATATGTGTGATAAGACCGTAGAATACGCAAAAAACTGGCAGCCGAGAGCGGATGAGCTTTGGAATAAGGAGATGGAAGAGACAGAAAAATGCCGGGAATATGTAAAGAATGCTCAGTAGGCTCCGACGAAAAGAATTTTATGGAAGGAAATGCTCAAATGCCGGGTTTTTCCTCATACAAAGGCCCTCAGGAACCTTGAGGACCTTTTTTATTTTTACTTTATCCTCTATAATAGGAAGACAGGTTTGGTTGTTAAGGAAAGAAAGTTTTTCCTGATTTCAAATATTTTTAAAGGAGATGGATATGCAAAAAAAATCTTTGATTCGTACGGTCAGCTGTGCTGCAGCCCTGGCCTTAATCTTAACGGCTTGCGGGGGCAAGACCGGCGAAGAGGAGAAGGATCATTCCAAAGAGGTTTCCGAGAACATCCAGTCTAGCCAGGATGGAAAGATTCAGGCTCAGGAATCGGATGAAACGCCCAAAGAATCAGCGGAGGAATACGTTGCTCAAAAGGATCAGGTCGAGGCGGAGCCTTACACCCTGACGATTCGTTCCGGCAAGCGGGAGCAGGGAACCCAGGGGGATGTCATTATTGTCTATAACCCTGCGCAGAAAGAAAAAGTAATGACCTCTAAAGAGGGTCCAAAGCTTGTTGCTGGGAAAGAAGGCGACTTCCACCTGACCCTGGCCGATGATTTTAAGGGGACCATTTCTCTTGGGGCAGGACTTAAAGAGCTTCGTGTTGTCGGAGGGATCACCCTGAATTTGGACCGGGGAGAAACCGATGAATTCACCATTATGT
>CAMYOR010000131.1 GCA_947278105.1 uncultured Tissierellia bacterium | reverse complement strand
AGATCCTGAGATGTCTCGTGGGCTCGGAGATGTGTATAAGAGACAGGCCGAAGGTTATGCGGATCCCTTTGAAGGCTGGTATTCTTATGAAGGCAACTTATATGCTCAGGGCGACCGGAGTGGAAATGTCAGTCATTACACCACGCTGATGAACGGCCAATACAACATCACTGGTTTTGCCACCGCCTATGACAGCGTCCCGAATTTAGTTGCCCCCTATTCCCACTGCCAGGTTTTCGGAAATGCCGCTTCCCTCGGAAATTACATGACCGTAGAAGCTTTCCAGGCAGCCCTCAACCGCTAATTAAATCATTTGATTTCGAACGAACAGGGGTCTGAGTAAAAAGACCTTAAAAAGAAACGACCGTCAAGCGTTTTTCCCTTGACGGTCGTTTCTTTCATCATCAAACAACTGGTGATAGAAAATCCTGAAGATGTGTTTGCAAGGCACAATCTGGACTTGACCCCATTTATAAGTGGGAAAACCAAAAATACAAATTTCCACTTACCATTTTTAAGTGGAAAAATCCAAGTCTTAATTTTCCACTTGATATTTCCAATTAGGAAAGAAGGGAAGGCTTTTTTGAACTATCTTTAACACCTTTAACAAATATTTCCAAAAACAATCCTGCGCCGCTGCATATGCCTCCGATCCCGTGTTAAGAGGAAGGGAGCTTAAGCAGAAAGGAGCAGGCCCAGAACGGCCATTTTCCAAAGCCTCCCGGACTATTTGAGAACTTGAATCCCTGCTACAGAGAGGGCGCCGACAATCACCCCGGCCAAAAGGACCCCGCCCATCACGGCCCGGGTGGATTTTTTAAAGTCCAGATCTAAAAGAGAGGCCGCCAGGGTTCCCGTCCAAGCTCCCGTTCCCGGGAGGGGAATGCCGACAAATAAAAGGAGGGCAAGGTACAGGGACCCTCCGTTTTTTTGAGTCCATTTCTTTCCCACCCTTTCGCCTCGGCTGAGGAGATAGCGAAAAGGTCCCCCGATCAAAGCCTTGTCCTTTCCCCAATGAAGGACCTTGCGGGCAAAAAGGTAGATAAAGGGAACGGGGGCCATATTGCCAAGAATAGAGATAATATAAGCATGGACCAGGGGCAGGGGAGGGTTTACCCCAGCCATGGCAAAGGGAATGGCCCCCCTTAGCTCCACGAGAGGAACCATGGAGACTAGAAATGTTAACAGATACGATTTAAACATAATCTTCTCTTTTCAATTGTTCACTATTTTTTTACCGTCTTCATTTTCTTTGTCCGTAGGTTTGGAATTTTTCCCAAACCGCCTGGATTTCATCCGGGCTGAGAAAATGGGGCTCTCCAATGGCCATGGCCCGATAAGTAAGCCGGGCCAAAACTTCCACAGTTTCGGTGTTTTTCAGGGCTTCTTCCAGGCTTTGACCATAGACCAAGAGCCCGTGGTTAGCCATCAAAACCGCCTTGGACTGCGCCATCGCCGAGACCGTCACCTTTGCCAGATCTTCGGACCCGTAGATCCTGTACTCGGCGCAGGGAATCTCTGCCGTATTTAAATTCGCAATCATGGGGTGGATGGGCCCCAGGTGCTTTCGTAAGACCGCAAAAATCGAGGCATAGGGGGGATGAGTGTGGATGACGGCTCGGGCATTTTTCCTTTTGTAAAGTTCGGCGTGGAGGATCCACTCACTCGAAGGGAGCCGCCGACCCTCTAAAATGTTTCCTGAAAGGTCCATCAGGACCATATCTTCGGGCTTCATCCCCTCATAATCCATCCCGCTGGGCGTGATGGCCATAAGTTCCTTTTCCGGAAAATAGACCGAAAGATTCCCGCTGGTCCCATCACTGAGCCCCGCCTGGTGAATTTTTTTTCCATATTCCATCAGTTCCTTTTTCTCCCGCATTCTTTCCTCCATGGCCCGATCCTTTCCTAAAAGACAGGAAGGGAAAGGGCTTCGATTAAATCAGCCATATAAGAAGAAAACCGGTCTGCCACCCGGTCGGCCGTTTCCTTCACTTCTTCTGAGGACAGGCGATTATCGCTGATTCCGGTCCCCATGTTGGTGATCAGGGAAAATCCCAGAAGGGGAAGGCCCAGGTGGGCGGCCGTCAGAGCCTCCGTGACCGTGGACATCCCCGCAGCGTCTCCGCCTAAAAGGCGAATGGCCTTAATTTCTGCAGCAGACTCATATTGAGGGCCAGGCATGAAAAAGTAAACGCCCTCTTGGAGAGGGAATCCGGCCTTTTTACCAACTTCCTTGGCCAGGTCCCGGAGCTTTTGGGTATAGAGATCCGACAGGTCAAAAAACCGGGGCCCGAATTTTTCCTCATTTTGCCCCCAAAGGGGAGAGGCCCCCATCAGCTTAATCTGATCTTTTATGACCATGACATCGCCTGGCTTAAAAGACAGGTTGACCCCCCCGGCCGCATTGGTAACGATCAGGGCCTGGATGCCCATCAGGGCCATGACCCGGACGGGAAGAACCAGCTGGTTAAAATCATAGCCCTCATAATAATGAAAACGGCCGGACATACACATGACCTTTTTCCCCCGGATCCTTCCAAAAATCATCTTTCCTTCCTGGTCCGGGGCCGTGGAAAGGAGAAAGTGGGGGATGTCCTGGTAGGGAATTTCCACGGGGTCCTCAATGGCCTTTGCCAGGGGCCCCAGACCAGATCCGAGAATGATCCCCAAATTCGGCTGAAAAGAAGTCTTCGCCTTTAAAAAATCCGCCGCCTTTTTGCAGTATTCATAATCGTAATTCATTTTTGCTCCTTTCCCTGATGAGTTTTCTTCGATTGCATGCTCTCTCTGAAGACTCATTATCTCTTAAAAACTGAATTTCGTCACCTTGAATCGCAGGACCTTTTTCCCTGAAAAAAAGTGAAGGCTCTCCATTTAACAAAAGTTTTACATCCAAAGCCAAAGGCTAATCCCCAATCATGTATAATGAAAACCAGCAGGGACTTGGATTGAAAAATTTTACAATCATTTTCGGTTCCGCCATCAAAAGGAGGATTTCATGGTACTTTTTATATTATTAGTGATTGCCGCAGCTATTGTCATTTGGCTAATTTCTGCCCAGCAGAGGCTGGTTCGGGCCGATGAAATGTGTAAAAATGCGATGTCACAAATTGGCGTCCAGCAGAACAGCCGTTGGGATGCCTTAACCCAGATTGCGGGCCTGGCCAAAAAGTATTCGGAATTTGAATATCAAACCTTAAAAGAAATTATCGCCGAGCGCCGGCCGATCACGGGAGGGTCCAGCACAGACGAGGCCCAGGCCCAGGAAAATAAGATCAACCAGGCCCTAACCCATATCATGGCCGTAGCCGAGCAGTATCCGGCTTTGAAAACTTCGGAGCTCTATCAGCAGACCATGGCCGATGTCAACCGCTATGAAGACAATGTCCGCAAGGCCCGGATGGTCTTTAATGACACCGTCACCTGTCTCTTATACACATCTGACGCTGCC
>CAMYOR010000130.1 GCA_947278105.1 uncultured Tissierellia bacterium | reverse complement strand
GGCATAGACCTCGGGGGTCAGGTAAACGGAATTTTCAATATCTTCTTCAAAAGCCCGGCGAAGGTCTTCCGTGATTTTTTTGGAATAGACAATCTCCGAGGCTTCAAAGTTTAAGTAAAAGGAACGTTCGTCCATGTTGGCGGAGCCGACCATGCAGCAGGCGTCGTCCACGAGGAGCATCTTGGAATGAAGAAAGCCGCCGGTATAGGCATAAATATGAGCTCCTTCTTTCATCATCTGACTGGCATAGGAAAGGGTGGCCGGAAAGACAATGGGATGGTCCTTTTTGCTGGGGATCATAAGATTTACCTCGACGCCGACTTGGATGGCCATGATGATGGCGTCAATGAGCGGGGCGGTGGGAATAAAGTAGGGGGTCTGGATGTCGACCCGGTGCTTGGCGGAGGCGATCATCTTGACCATGGCCAGCTGGATATTGTGGAGGCGGGTATCGGGGCCGGAGGCGATCATCTGACAGGGAATGTGCCCAACGATGGGCCGGCCCTTGTAGGTGAAGTCGGATTGGTCCTGGATGTTCTGACCGGAGGCGTAACACCAGTCCTGGGTAAAGCGGAGCTTGATGTTTCCAACGGCATCGCCCTCGATCCTGAGGTGGGTGTCCCGCCAGTAACCGAATTTCGGGTCTTTTCCGATGTATTCATCCCCGATGTTAAAGCCGCCGATATAAGCAATGGCATCGTCGATCGAGCAGAGCTTGCGGTGATTGCGGTAGTTGAGGCGGAAGTTGATAAAGCGGATCAGGGAGGGGAAAAAAATCGCAGTTTCAATTCCGGCCTGGCGCATCTGGCGGAAGGATTCATTGGTGAGCTTTCGGCAGCCGATTCCGTCGGTCAAAAAGCGGACATGGACGCCTCTTCTGGCCGCCTGGATGAGGTGGCGGATGACTTCCTTGCCCAGGCCGTCGGATTTTACGATGTAGTATTCGATCTCAATATTTCTCTGGGCCCGGTCGATGTCTAAAAGGAGGGCTTCAAATTTTTTTCTTCCGTCAGTGAAAGCGGTGACGGCGTTGTTGTCGGTGATGTAGGCCCGGGAGGCGTTGAGGTTGATAGCCATCAGCTCGTTGTAATTTTCAAAGTCCTGGGAGAGGTCGAAGTCGCGGACGGCGGATTCATCCTTGAGATAGGGGATCTGAACCTCGGAGAGGTAGGCGTTTTGATCCTCCACCAGGGCTCCGATGGCCATATCGGCGTCTTCCTTGATCTGGAACATATGGGTCTTTCGGGTGTTGGCGCCCAGAAAAAGATAGGCAAAAAAACCAAAAACGGGAAAAAGAGCCAGGACCATCAGCCACATGACCGTTGAGCGGGCGGGCCGGTTCCTTCCCAGGTAGATGATAATCATCCCTAGGACAATGTTGACCCAGGTAGCGTTGTTGGCGGTAAATTCTACAATAAACATAGATTTTCCTCTTTGACGGAAGGGGGTCCTAAAGCCTTGATGAATCCGCTTTTTGACCCGTCTTGGCCTTATCAGGGCCTCAAAAAAACGGTTCCTTTCTGACGGCCTCCCGGTTATTTGGCGTACTTCTTGGACTTGTAGCGGAGGTTGGTGTCTAATATGGTTTTGCGGAGCCGATAGGCATCCGGGGTGCATTCGATCAGCTCGTCTGCTTCGACAAATTCCATCATCTGCTCCAGGCTGAGCCGGTCGGGCGGGGTGAGCTTTAAGGCATCATCCGAGGTTGCGGCGCGGATGTTGGTCATCTGTTTTTTCTTGCAGACATTGACTTCGATGTCCATGCCCTTGGGTTCGGAGCCGACGATTTGCCCTTCATAGATATCCTCCCCGGGTCCCAGGAAGAGCTTGCCTCTTTCCTGGGCGTAGAAAAGGCCGTAGGAAGTGGTTTTCCCAGTTTCGTAGGCGATGAGGGACCCGACGGGCCGCTTGGGAATATCCCCTTTATAGGGCTGGTATTCATAAAATTCGGTATTTAAGATTCCGGTGCCCTTGGTGTCGGTTAAGAGCTGCTGGCGGTAACCGATCAGGCCTCGGGTGGGAATCAGAAAACTGAGGCGGGTATAGCCGGAGGGGGAGGATTTCATTTCCTGAAGTTCTCCCTTTCTCCTGCCCAGAGCTTCGATGACGTTGCCCACGAAGGCCTGGTCCACGTCAATCGTCGCTTTTTCTATGGGCTCGAGCTTTTTCCCCTTTTCATCTTCTTTCATGAGGACAACGGGCTGGGAAACCTGGAATTCATAGGATTCCCGGCACATTCTTTCGATGAGGACGGAAAGGTGAAGCTCGCCTCTGCCGCTGACTTTAAATTCATCAGTGGTCTCCCCTTCCTGAACCCGGAGACTGACATCGGTCTCCAGCTCTTTCATCAGGCGAGCCCGGAGGTGGCGGGAGGTGACGTATTTTCCGGACCTCCCGGCGAAGGGGGAGGTGTTGACGGAAAAGGTCATTTGCAGGGTGGGCTCGGAGATTTTTACGAAGGGCAGGGGGCCGAGGTCCTGGGGGGAGCAGAGGGTATCTCCAATTTCAATGCCTTCGACTCCGGAGACGGCGATGACGGAACCCATGGAGGCTTCTTCGACGGGTTCTCTTTTTAATCCGTCAAATTCGAAGATTTTCGTAATTTTAACCTTTCGGGCCAGGTCGGGGTTGTTGAAGTTGCGTATTTCGGCCGGGTCGCCGACATGGATGGTTCCCTGTTCAATCTTTCCGATGCCGATTCTTCCGACATAGTCATTGTAATCGGCGGTGGAGATCAGGAGCTTGAAAGGGGCTTCGATATCTCCCTGGGGCATGGGGATGGACTCTAAGATGGTTTGAAGGAGGGGCTGCATATCGGTTCCTTTTTCCTCAAAGCTTCGAGCGGCCCAGCCCTCTTTGGCGGAGGCGAGAATGATGGGAGAATCCAGATAGGATTCCGGGGCGTCCAAGGAGACAAAAAGGTCTAAAAGCTCGTCTTTGACGGCTTCGACCCTTTGATCGGGCCGGTCGACCTTGTTGACGCAGATGATGGCGGGAAGGTCCAGGTCGATAGCTTTTCGGAGGACGAACTTGGTCTGTGGCATGGGGCCTTCGAAGGCGTCGACGACAAGGATGACTCCGTCACACATTTTTAAGACCCGTTCCACTTCGCCGCCGAAGTCGGCGTGTCCGGGGGTGTCAATGATATTAATTTTTACGCCATTGTAATGAATGGCGGTATTTTTTGAAAGGATGGTGATGCCGCGTTCTCTTTCCAGGGCGTTGGAGTCCATGACTCGGTCCTGGACCTCCTGGTTTTTGCGGATGCTGCCGCTGGTTTTAAGAAGGGCGTCGACTAGGGTGGTTTTGCCATGGTCCACGTGGGCGATAATGGCAACGTTGCGAATGTCTTCCCTTTTCGTGATGGTCATATTTTCTCCTTTTTTCCAAAAGGGTGGGGGCGGTGAGGGGCGTGTGGCTGGCTGTAAGGCCGGGGGTGTTGGCTGTAAGGCCGGGGGTCTTTG
>CAMYOR010000129.1 GCA_947278105.1 uncultured Tissierellia bacterium | reverse complement strand
GCCCTCACCGCCATCGCCTTAGTCATCTCCCTTTTAGAGCAGTTTATTCCTGTTCCCATCGGGGTGCCCGGAGCAAAGCTCGGGTTTTCAAATATTGTCATTCTTACCACGATTGTCGTTTTTGGGACCGGAGATGGGATGGCTGTTGGCGTGATGAAGTCTTTTCTTTTGATGCTGGTTACCGGTTCAGTTACAAGCTTCTGGTTTTCCCTTTCCGGCGCCTTCTTTTCGACCCTGGTTATGAGTCTTGTCTGTAAAAAATTCATTCCTCCCTTTAGTCTTATCGGAGCCAGTGAGTTTGGTGCGCTTGCCCACAATTTCGGCCAGTTTCTAGTCGCAAGCTTTGTTTTGGGTAATGGAAAAATTTTCTACTATATGCCCATACTCACCCTGGTTGGCATTGCCACCGGCTTATTCGTTGGTCTTTCCTGTAATTTTGTCGGACCTCACCTCCGTAAAATCTACCGGATAAAGGAGTCTTCCCGGTTAACGCCAATGGAATGAGAAGGGACATGAATAGACAAAAAGACAAACTTACAATGAAGGATTATCCACTCACCGATCGCCCCATTGAAAAGATGATGGACCAGGGAGTGGATTCTTTGTCCGATGAGGAACTGTTAGCCGTTCTCATTGGATCAGGAACAAAAAATGAAAATGCCTTGGAACTCTCGGATCAGCTCATACGTCAACAGAGAAATCGGACCTGGCTTTTAAAGGCCTCTGTCGATGAGCTTTTAGCCCTTTCAGGGATTGGCCCTACAAAGGCCTGCCGGATATTAGCTGGCTTAGAGCTGGGAAAAAGACTGAGTCAGTCCCGGGATTTTCATCAAATTTCTCTCTCTTCCCCCAAAACAGTAGCCGCTTATTTTCGAAATTTGGTTCAGGGGGAGGACCGGGAGATTCTTTGCGTCCTGCTTTTAGACGTAAAAAACCGCCCCATTCGAAAAATCATTGTCTCTGTAGGCACCATGGAGCAAACTCTTATCCATCCCAGAGAGGTTTTTCGCAGCGCCGTTCGGGCTGGGGCATCGGGGATCCTGCTTTCCCATAATCACCCTTCCGGGGATCCAGAACCTAGCCCTGAGGATATTAAAGTCACCAGGAAATTGGTGGAAGCCGGAAAAATTTTAGAAATTCCCGTTCTCGATCATGTTATCGTTGGAGATCAGTCTTACATTTCTTTTAAAGAAAGGGGTCTCTTTTAATTTTAAGTTTTCACAGGATATGGATTAAAATAAAGTAAGTCATGATTGGGTCATTCCTTGAAATGAGTTATTCGATTTGATCGGATTTGACAGACGATGGGGGAAGCTATCTTATGAAGCACTTTCGTATTACCTCGCCCGATATTGCCATTGACATGGGAACTGCCAATACACGGACAGGATCAAAAAAGAACCAGACGATCCTACAGGAGCCCACGGTTTTGGCCTTAGATATTAACAAAAAAGAAGTCATCTCCATTGGGAAGAAGGCTAAGGAGCTTTTGGGCAAGTCTCCAGAAAATATTATAGCGGTCCGCCCATTAAAAGATGGGGTGGTTTCAGACTTCGAACTAACTCAGGCCCTCCTGGAATATTATATTCATCAGACGATCCCCGGCCTTTCACTGTTTCCGCCTCGGATCGCCCTGACGATTCCCTCCGGAGCAACCGATGTAGAAGAGCGAGCCCTCCAGGATGCGGCTCTTCAGTCCGGAGCAAGAGATGTCATCTTAGTGGAAGAGACGCTGGCAGCTGCCTATGGGGCCGATCTGATTCAAAATCCTTCACAAAGTCGGATTATTGCAGACCTGGGTGCAGGGACAACGGAGGCGGCGATTGTATCTGGCTATGGACTGATTACCTCCAAGGTCATTTTCCATGGGGGAGACTTTGTCGATCAGGAGATAAAAAAGGTTCTCCAGGAAAGTTTTAACTTGGATATTGGGGAGAATACAGCAGAAACTTTAAAAAATAATATCGCTTCCCTGTCGGCCGGCGACCAGCAGGAACTGATGGAAATCGGAGGCCGGGATGCCATAAGCGGTCTTCCCAAAACGATTGTGGTTCGGGCAGGGGATCTTTTGCCGGCCTTAGAGACCTATATTTTAAGCCTGGTAGATGCCCTGCACTCGGTCTTGGAGATGGCCCCGCCTGAAGTCGCTTCAGACATTATGAATCAAGGCTTATTCCTGACCGGGGGACTTTCTCAATTAAAAGGCCTGGACAGTTATTTTAAAAAGGAACTGGCGATGCCGGTGATTCTTTCTGACAATCCTACCTTGGATTCCGTCCGGGGGGCCCTGGCAGCTCTGTCCCTAGTCGATAAAAGCGGAAAGCGGGAGAGAACATGATCCACTACAAGAAGAAAAAATCCAACCGCTTTTTTTGGCCTACTGTGCTATGCCTTTGCCTTTTGATTGCCTTTTCCTATCACAATCCGGCAACGACGAGCCTTCCTTCAAGAGCATTGAATATGCTGATCTCTCCCATTCAAAGCGCTTTTTTCTTCAGTTCTCAAAAGGCGCAAAACTTATATAACCGTATTTTTGGGGATCGGGTAACCCAGGCAGAAGTTGCCCGTCTTAAAGAAGAAAATAACAAATATAAGGAAGAAGTGATTCGCCTCCGACAGGTAGTCGGTCAGTCGGATGCCTTGAAAAACTATGCGGACCTTTTAAAAATTGCTCCTGATAGTGCCATCCAGGCCCATGTCAGTGCCATGGACTCTTCCAACCGTTTTCTTCGTTTTACGGTGAATAAGGGTAAAAAAGATGGAGTCAGGGAAGGGGATATCATCGTCGAAGGGCAGAAGGATCCGAGAAGCATGGTTGTAGAAACCCTGGTAGGAAGGGTCATTGAAGCGGGCCCCAACTATGCGAAAGTTTCCAGTCTCCAGGACCAGGCTTCGAACTTCTCCGTCATGTTCAGTGGAAGCGGGGGATATGGGATTGTGGACAGCCGTGATGAAGAAAACTTTTATGGTTATATGCTGGATCCCACCCTCCCTGTCAAAAATGGGGAGGCAGCCCATTCTTCGGGAATAGGAGGGGTCTACCCCCGGGGTCTTTATATTGGCAAAGTTTCAAGCGTTGAAGCCGCAGAAGACGGACTGACCAAAAAGTTCACCGTTACGTCTTCGGTTAACTTTAATCAGCTTTATTGGGTCTTAATTCTTCATCCTGAACAGATTGAACAGACCCCGCCGAAAAATAAAGGGAATGCTTCTTCGGAAAAAATGGAAAACAAAAAGGAAAACCCTGAAAATCCTGTCCATTTGCCCCCAAAATTCGAAAAGTCTTCAGAAGAAAAGGAGAAAGCCAATGAATAAGATGCGCTACACTCTGATTCTTTGCCTTGCAGGAATCTTACAAACTACGGTTTTTTCCCGTTTTCACCTTTTTGGAGCAAGATTAAATATCAATATTGCACTCGTAATGGCCCTCGGAGTCCTTTATGGTCCCCTTTGGGCAGGATACACGGGTTTAGGC
>CAMYOR010000128.1 GCA_947278105.1 uncultured Tissierellia bacterium | reverse complement strand
TCTACACCTCTCTATTCGTCGGCAGCGTCAGATGTGTATAAGAGACAGGGTTAGGCATGGCTGGCCTTCTTTTCTAAGGATTTAAAAATCTTTTCCATGATAATGACTCCCATCAGGTAAATCAGCGCAGCGGCCAGGTAGGGAAGGGTCGAGTTGAAGGTGGTCGAAAGGATGATATCCGACCCCCTTGTCAGGTCCATCAGACCCACAAAGCCGGAAATGGAGGTCTCTTTAAAGAGGGTGATAAATTCATTTCCGATGGCGGGCAGGGAATTTTTCAGGGCCAGGGGAATGCGGATATGGCGGGTCGTCTCCATATAGGAGAGGCCGAGGGACCGGCCCCCTTCAATTTCCCCCCGGGGGACGGAAAGAAAGCCTCCCCGAAAGATTTCCGAAAGATAGGCGGAGGAGTTGATCCCAAAGGTCAGAATGCAGACCAGGACCAGGTTATCGACCGAGGCCAGAAAACCGTTAAACATTAAGAGCAGCTGGAGGGCGGTCGGGGTCCCCCGGATTACGGTGACATAGAGTTCGGCGATCTTGTTGACTGCCTTAAAGGCCAGGGACCCCAGGGTCTTTTTTCGGGGTTTGTAATCGGCGTAGGAAACCCGGACCAGGCAGATCAAAAGGCCGACGACAAAGGAAAAGGCCAGGGCGAAAAAGGTCACGGTCAGGGTCGTTTTTAAGCCGTTGACCAGGTAAAGGTAGCGGTCATCCTGAATGAAGTTGAAATCAATGTCTGCTCGAAGTTGGTCAAAAAAATTCATAATTGCTCCCGTGGTGGAATGAGAAAGGAAAAGCCCCCTGGCGGGGACCCGGCCGGGTCTCCGCCAGGGGCGGCCGGCAGCGGGCCAAGGGCCGGGGCCGGCGCTGGCAGAAGCTTAGGCCTGGCGAAAGCCGGCCGCTGGCCCCGGCCCTCCTTTATTCGTGGATGTATTTGGCCAGGATGGAATCAATGGTTCCATCGGCTTTAAGTTCTTTGAGGGCCAGGTTTACGGCCTTGACTAGGTCTTCCTTCCCCTTGCCAAAGGCGATGGAGTATTCCTCTTCGGCATAGGCGGTATCCAGGACCTTAAGCCCGGCGGCCTGGGCATAGTTCTTGGCCGGCTCGGCATCAATAATCACGGCATCGACCTTGCCATTGGTAAGGGCCATCACGGCATCGTTATATTTGTTGAAGGACTGGACATTTTTCTCCCCGAAATCATCCTTGGCGTAGGCCTCTCCGGTAGTGCCCAGCTGGGTCGCAATTTTATGGCCCTTGAGATCTTCGGGGGTCTTAATGGGCGAATCCTGGGTGACCAGAATCTTTAAGATGGTTTTGGTGTAGGGGTCGGAGAAGTCCATGGATTTTTTCCGATCCTCGGTCACCGAGATTGCGGCAACGCCGGCATCCAGCTTTCCGCCGCCAATACCCGCTAAGACCGCCTTAAAGTCCATGTCCTGAAACTGGGCCTGGACGCCCAGCTTTTCGCAGATGGCTTTGACGATGTCCACATCAATGCCGACCATGTCATTTTTTTCATAAAATTCAAAGGGTGGAAAATCGGCGGAGGTTCCAACTTTTAAGGTTCCTTGAGCCAGGGTCTTTTTTCCGGCTTCATAGATGGCAGCGGAATCGGCATCTTTTCCTTCTTCCGGCGCCTTGGATTCTTCCTTGCCGGCTTCGGAGGCGGGCGGAGCAGCTTCAGAGACGGCAGGCTCATTTTCCTTGGGCTTTTGTGCGGGGGCCCCGCAGGCGGTTAAGATCATACAAAGGGCGAGGGCAAAAGCGGCAATTTTCCAAAATTTTTTCATTTTTTCTCCTTCTGTGCCTAAGCACCATTGGGGGGGGTAAAAAAAACGAGCTTCCGTCCCACCATGGGACGATAGCTCGTGATGCCACCCAATTTCTTCTCCAGCCTCACGGCCGAGAACTCTGCAAGTACCAACATACTTTTTCGCTGTAACGGGCGTCCCGTTCTGCTCTTTTGGGGGCCACTCTCTCGTCCCGGCGGGCCGGGAAGGAGCCGTCAGGATTTTCCTGAGGCTTGCGGAAGGTCTATTGACAATCAATTCCCCAATCGAACAGAAAGCTCCGAGATGCGTTTCCATCCCCGCCCGATCCGCTCCCTTCCACCTGACGGAGCTCGCTGGGGGAAGCAGGAATGTACTCTTCTCTTCTTTGCTTTCTTTAATCAGTCTAGGGGCCGGAGGAAGATTTGTCAAGGGCAAAATGTGGTTCTTTTTGGCTCCCCTATCTTCTCCACTTTCTGGAGGCGGGGAAAAAGACATTGATGATTTCATCTCTTAAAATCCCGCAAAGTCCGACCGACCGGGG
This sequence comes from uncultured Tissierellia bacterium, assembly GCA_947278105.1. GTDB lineage: Bacteria > Bacillota > Clostridia > Tissierellales > Peptoniphilaceae > CABTZP01. The sequence continues at coordinate 1,182 of CAMYOR010000128.1, read as the reverse complement.
TCCAATATGGGTTCCGACGACCGCCCCCATTCTCATCAAATCGGTTTCGATATGGAGGCGGCGTCTGATTTCTTCCTGGTAATCCATTGCCAGTTGCTTATCCGAGGTGTAGAGGACCACGGGCTTGTATTTTTCAACCCGGTGGTTATTTTCAAGGATCGCCATCTGCTTGTTGAGGCAGGCCTTCTTCCCCCGGGAAATATTCAAAAGCTCAACATAGCCCATAGGGGTTTCGATGACGTTGGGCTTGATGGAAAGGGCGTCTCCAAAGGCCGCCAGGGGACCGGGAATCCGGCCTCCTTTTTTCAGATGGGAAAGGGTGTCCAGCATGACCTGGGTCAGGATGTGGTTCCGGAAGGATTTGAGGTCTTGGATCACTTGGGCGGCATCCAGGCCTTCGTCTCTTTTTTCCCGGGCTCGGAGAACTTCCATGGACTGGCCATAGGTGGCGTTAAGGGAGTCAAAGACAAAAAGCCTCTCGTCGTTCAGGTCTGCCTGGGATCGGATGGCCATTTCATAGGTCCCGGAAAGTTTAGAAGAAAGGCAGATATAGAGGAGCTGGTCCTCGGGGCCAATCTGATCGAGGATTCCTTTAAAATCCATCATCAATTCTCCCGGGGAAAGGCGGGAGGTCGTCGGCGGATTTTTTTCCTTCTCCAGGCGCTCGTAAAAGGCGGTGAGGTCCTCGTCGCAATTTTGAGGAACTTCCTCGTTTTCAAAGGCGATGTGGATGGGGCGAATAAAAATGCCCAGCTCTTCCTGTCTATCCGGGGTAAAATCCGCCCCGGTATCGGTCATGATATGAAGCATATTTCCTCCTGTCGGCAAAAGCCGGTTGAATCTTTACTTATTTATTGTAAGAAATCTGACGTGCCAGGTCAAAAATGAATGCGTGGGAAGGGGAAAAAGCGGAGCGGAGTAAGAAAATAAGAGGAGTCCCGGCCAGAGGGGCTGGAGAGTGTGGGATGGGATGGGAGCGTTGTTAAATATTTAACGCGATGTGGGGCCCCGGGGAGGGGTAAACGCCGGAGCCAGGAGCACGGCGAGGCTCCGGGGGATGTAGGGCGGAATGGGAGTGATTGTTAAATATTTAACGCGATGTGGGGCCCCGGAGAGGGGCCGAGCCGGGGAAAACGCCGCCCACGGGCGGCTCCTTCTGGAAACTAGGGGGCTGACCCAAAA
>CAMYOR010000127.1 GCA_947278105.1 uncultured Tissierellia bacterium | reverse complement strand
GCGACCTGGCCAAAGGAATGGGGACTTACTTCTTCCAGGGTGACTGCTCGGATCACGGTGGTGGAAGCCTGTTCGCCCGCATTTCCTGCGGAGTCCATCAGCATGGGAATAAAAGAGGCCAAAACCACGTTTGCTGCTAGCAGAGCCTCGTAGTGGGCGACGACCATGCCGGTTAAGGTGGCTGAAATCATCAGGACCAGGAGCCAGACAATCCGGGCTTTGAAAAAATTTTTGACGGGGGTGTCCAGGTAGGCCTCATGTTCTTGGGGATAGGACAAACCTTGCTGGCGGCCCATATCTTCAAAGAGCTCATCTTCAATGACTTCGAAGATATCGTCGGCGGTGATGACGCCGAGGAGCCGGTGTTCAGAATCCACAACAGGAAGAATGACTCGGTGGTATTTGCGGAAGTCCCGAGCGGCCACCTCCTGGTCATCCGTTGCCATAACGGTGACAAGGTCGGTGTGAACCAGGGGACTGACGTCTTCCCCGGTCCAGCGGGCGAAATCTCCCAAGGCGATGGTCCCCACCAGTTCGCGGGTCGGGCTCATCACGTAGATTTCCAAAAGATGCTCTGCATCTGCATCAGAGACGTCCAGTTTTTCTTGGATTTGAGATCGGGTTGCCCCTTCCTTGACGGCCAGATATTCCACCGTCATCAGGGATCCGACCGATTCGGGCGGATAATTTAAAAGACGGTTGATGACGCTTCGCCTTTCGGGGTCAATTTTGGCAAGAAGGGCGGAAACGACATTGGCGGGGAGCTCCTGAAGGGTATCCACCAGTTCATCAGAAGCCATCTCGTCAATCAGATCCATGACCTCAGGCTGGGTCAGGGTCTGCATCACCGAAAGGCGGGCATCGTCATCTAGAAGGTAAAAAATATCGGCAAAGGTTTCTTTCGGCAGGGTCCGAAGAAAGAGGGCTTTTTTGGTCGGTTCCCAGTCATTGATAATATAAGCAATATCTTCATTGGGTTTTCCTGCAAGTTCTTTAAATTCTTCCAGCATGGAACGATCATGAACCTGGTAGGGTGTTGTGGACATGCCAGACCTCCATTTCTAGGGAAGCGGAAGTCCTCCGAGGAGCGGTTCCGTTTCCATCGACATTTTGTGATAAAATACTAAAAAAATCGGGTGAGGAAATGAATCATCGATCAAAACGAATACCACCTCCTAACTGTAATTAATAATAAATAGAGACAACCCATAAATTAAATGGTAACCCCTTTTTTGGGGCCTTTCAAGGAAAAATTTCTTCCTCCGCCGGCCCCAGAAAACCAAGAAAGGAACAGCTATGAAACTGGGCATCGTCGGCCTTCCAAATGTCGGAAAATCCACTCTTTTTAACGCCATCACCCACTCTCAGGCGCCGGAAGAAAACTACCCCTTTTGCACCATTGATCCCAATATCGGAGTCGTTGAGGTCCCGGACCCCCGCCTGGACGTTCTGACGAAGATGTTTGAGTCCAAAAAGACCATCCCGGCTACGATTGAGTTCTTTGATATTGCAGGCCTGGTTCGGGGAGCTTCCAAGGGAGAGGGGCTGGGCAATAAGTTCCTGGAAAATATCCGGGCAACGGATGCCATCGTTGAAGTGTTGCGCTGCTTTGAAGATGCCAATATTACCCATGTGGACGGGGCCGTTGACCCCCTGCGCGACATTGAAACCATCAACCTGGAGCTGATCCTGGCAGACCTTGACCTAGTGGAAAAACTCCTTGCGAAAAAAGAAAAGGTCGCCAAGGCGGATAAAGAAGCCCGGCCGGAGCTGGACCTTCTCCAAAGGATCAAAAAGGTTCTGGAAGAGGGACAGTCTGCCCGGATTTTGGATCTTTCTGAAGAAGAGGAAAAATTCCTCCGCTCCTACCAGCTTCTTTCTATGAAGCCCATTATTTACGTGGCTAATGTCTCCGAGGAGGATGCCCCTGACGACGGAGCTTCCAACCCCTTTGTCGAAAAGATCCGACAAATCGCCCAGAAGGAGGGAGCCCGGGTCGTTGCCGTTTCGGCGAAGGCAGAAGAAGAAATCGCCCAGCTGGAGGACCCGAAGGAGCGGGCGGAGTTTCTTTCGATGATGGGGCTTCAATCCTCTGGCCTGGATCGGCTGATTGTGGCTTCCTACGATCTTTTAGGCTTAATTTCTTTCCTGACCACGGGCCCCGATGAAAGCCGGGCATGGACCATTAAAAAAGGGACCATTGCCCTCCATGCGGCCGGGAAAATCCACACGGACATTGAACGGGGCTTTATTCGAGCCGAGATCGTCTCCTACGATGATCTGATTCAGTATGGGTCCATGGCCGCCGCCCAAGCCGCCGGCCGGGTCCGCCTGGAGGGGAAAGAGTATGTCATGGCTGATGGGGACATCTGCCATTTTCGCTTCAATGTCTGAAAAAGTCTTTTCTTTTTTCTATATTTGTTGACCATGAACTTTATATCTATCTATATCTATTTAACCTCTTGACAAAATATCTTCAGAATCAAGCGGATCAAATTTCCCTGGGTACACTTCATGAGCGCCTTGATAATCAAAGGGACGGTTCAGCCCAATCGGCTAAACCGTCCTTTTTTTGAATCTATTTTAAAAAAATGAATCCGACAGGCTATTTGCCAATCTTCTCCATGATTTGCTTGGCGACTTTTTCGCCGGAAAGGAGCATTCCGCCAAAAACCGGGCCCATTCTCTGTCCGCCGAAGGCGGCGTTTGCGGCCATCCCGCAGACGAATAAACCGGGATAGGCTTCCTGGGTATTTTCCACGACCTGCTGTTCGCCCTGGTCAGCATTCATGGGCTTTTCACCTTCCATCGCACCTGATGGAGTTTTTAAGACATTGCCCATTTTAGCAACCAGCTTGTTGCAAACCATCGCTTCATGGCCGGTGGCATCCAAAACAGCCTTGGATTCGATCATAATGGGGTCAACCATCATGTGATCTCTGGATACGCAGGTCCAGTTGATGACCAGGCCTTCCATTTTGTCGTTTTTGATGATGGTGTCTTCAAAGGAAATGTTATTCATGATATGGGCGCCCGCCTGAACCGCATTCACGGCCAGGGCACAAATGCACTCGACCGAATCGGCAGTGTACATACTGTCGGCGAAGTGCTCATAGCGAACCCCTTCCATATCCAAAAGCTTCAATGCGGAATCCTGGATGACAACCTGGTTAAACATCATGCCGCCGCCCCACATTCCGCCGCCGCAAAAGAGATTTCTCTCCAGAACGACCACCTTGTAGCCGGCATCAGCAAGAAGCTTTGCCGCAACCAGACCCGAGGGGCCTGCGCCTACAATAATGCAGTCGGAATAGATGATGTCCATCAGCTTCTTGTGATAGGTTTCTACGATTGCCTGGGAAATTTTGGGATCTTCTAGTTTCATGTTTTTTTTTCCTTTCTTTATTAATCCATGGCAAAAAAAAATACATTCGCCGGAGCGAATGCATAAGATTGCTTGGTCCCTGTCTCTTATACACATCTCCGAGCCCACGAGACATCTCAGGATCT
>CAMYOR010000126.1 GCA_947278105.1 uncultured Tissierellia bacterium | reverse complement strand
AGGAACTTTTATTTGGGGAAAATTTTAATACGAGTCTGATTTTAAGAGTAATATAAATATCAGTGGTCATTTTTTGGCTGATCTTAAGGAGGAAACGATGGCTGAGAAAAATGTCGTAATCAAGAATGATACCGGTTTACACGCTCGTCCCGCCGCTGCACTTGTTCAGTTTGTCAAAAATATTTCCGGAGATGTCGAACTCATCAAAGATGGGAAAGTGGCAAATGCGAAGAGTATTTTCAATGTTATGAGCTTGGGCGTTGCCAAGGGGACAGAGATCACCGTTCGCGTCGGCGGGGCAAACGCAGAGGAGGACGTGAACCGGGTTGTTGAATTTATTGAAAACCTATCCGAATAATCACTTCTGACGGGAGGGGAATCGTGGGGAAAAAGCTAATCGGGCAGACCGCTTCTGCAGGAATTGCCATGGGTCTGGCTAGACTTTTTATAAAAAAGAAGATCAACCTTGTCCGCCGGGATATTTCAGAAAAAGAAACCCAGACGGAAATTCAAAAGCTTGAGCAGGCCATTGCGGACTATGAAAAAGTCTTAAAGAATTTAATTCCTCGCAATGAGACGGAAAAAGCGATTTTTGAAATGCACGTTGAGCTTTTAAATGATCCCTATTTTTACAAGTCTGCCGTTCATCGAATTGAAAAAGAAAAGGTGGATGCGATCTGGGCGGTTCATAAGACCGTTCTTGAGATGGCATCGATTATTGATGCCCTAGAGGACCCTTACCTTCGGAGCCGGGGAGAAGACTATCGGGATATTGGGATGAACGTGATTCGTCATCTGGCCGGTGATCACTCGAATTTGATGAAGACCTTGGAAGAAGATGCCATCCTCATCACAAAAGACCTAACTCCCTCTGATTTTACCCTAATCGATTCCAGCCATTTTAAAGGCTTCATTGATGAACATGGCTCCAGGATGAGTCATGTTTCCATACTCGCTCAAAATATGAATATTCCAGGCATGGTCTCCGTGAAAAATGCCTTAGAGGAGATTCATGAGGGAGATTTTCTGATCCTAGATGCCAATAAGGGATTCGTTTATGTCAATCCGGACCAGGAAAAAATTGAAGCCTATCAGCAAGCCTTAATAAAATCGGCGGAAAAAAAGAATTACTTTGCCCAAATCAAAGATCAAATTCCAATGACAAAAGACGGAAAGTCTGTCCGGGTATCGGCCAATGTCGGCAATTATTCCGAAGTTGTTTTGGGAATTCAGGAGGGCTGTAACGGAGTCGGTCTTTTCCGCACCGAGTGTCTTTATCTCAATCACCAGTCTTTTCCTGCGGAGCTGGAGCAATTTAATGTTTATAAAAAAGCAGCGGAAAAGCTGGGTGGCAAGGATCTTTTGATCCGAACCCTGGATATTGGCGGCGATAAAGACCTGCCTTATTTTAAAATGCCTGAGGAAGATAATCCATTTCTGGGCCTTAGGGCCCTGCGTATTTGTTTTAGAATTCCGGATATCTTTCGGACTCAGATTCGCGCAATTTTGAAGGCCTCTCACTATGGAAAAATTAAGATTCTTCTGCCGATGGTCGTTTCCATGGACGAACTCATGGAGGCAAAAAGAAGAATTGAAGCTTGCAAAGAAGAACTGAGAAAAGAAGGAATCCCTTTTGATGAAAACATTCCCATTGGAATTATGATGGAAACTCCGGCAGCGATACTCATGGCGGATGAACTGGCGAAAGCCTCTGATTTTTTCAGTATTGGCACAAACGACCTCACCCAATATATCCTGGCCGCTGATCGGGGAAATGCACTCCTATCAGAGCTCTACAACTCTTACGACCCTTCTGTTTTAAAGGCAATCCAGGCCTCAATTGACGCAGCCCATGCAAATAAGATAGAATGTGGCCTCTGTGGGGCCTTCGCTGGAGATATTCGTTCAACCTTTCTTTTATTGGGAATGGGAATTGATGAATTATCAGTTCCTTCCTCTCGGATTGGGCCCGTTAAAAAAATCATTATGGAATCTGATTACACCGAGGCGCAAAGATTTGCCCGGGAGATTCTCGCCGCCTCTTCCCTTTCCGAGGTGGCTTCGAAGCTGAAAGGCGATTACAAAAAGACAGCCGGGAGCCCTTCATGTCAAAGAACCTGTTAAAACTTTTTAAAATTATTTTAGGCACCTGCCTGACCTCTACCTCTGTCTATTTTTTCTTTCTCCCCAACAAGATTGCTAATGGAGGAGTGACAGGCCTTGCCCTTTCCATCCACACGCTCTTTCCCATCATGCCCCTGGGTTATATGACCCTAATTGGGTCACTGACTCTTTTTACAATCGGCTATCTGATGCTGGGGAAGGAGTTTAGCCTATATACTCTTTTTGGGTCGGTTTGCTTTTCCACCTGGCTGATTATTTATGAACATCTCTTTCCGGGCAATCAGCCCCTTGTGGAAGATCTTGTTATTTCCATTATTGCTGGAGCCGGGATATCCGCCTTGGGTCTTGCCACGGTTTTTCACCAGGGAGCCTCCACGGGAGGAACAGACATCGTCTCCAAGATCCTTGCCACTTACCTTCCTATTTCGCTTTCGACCGGCATGATGATTGCAGACGGCTTTGTGGTTCTTCTTCTGGGACTCGTGATTTCCTACCGGCAGGGGATTTACGAGATTGTCTCCATTTCCTTAACCAGTATTTTGATGGAATATGTCCTTGCAGGGGCAAACCGTCGTTTTGTCATGAATATCAACACGACTCATGTCGATGAGATCAACCAATTTATCCTCAATGAAATGGGCCGGGGGACAACGATCTATCCGGCAATCGGAGGATATTCCAAAAAGGAATACCATGTCATTTTGACCATTGTTTTACCGCGGGAGTATCTTAAAATTCGAAAATTTGTCGCCCAAACGGACCCCAGAGCTTTTATCTATGTCTACCGGGCAAGCGAAGTCTTAGGCGAGGGCTTCACCCCTCAGTCAGCTTCGAGCCCGCAGAGCCCCTTAGCTAGAAAAAAAGAAGGGGATTTTCCTGGAAAAAAGTCAGATCTTCCCAAGACTTTAGAAACAGGACTCGGGAGGAAATAAATGGATCTTGGTAAAATACAAAAAATGAAAGTGATGCGGATTTCCAAAATTGGAGCAACCCTCGAGCAGGGAGTGCTTCTTCCCAAAAATGAGATTCTGCGACCGATCAAGGAAGGTGAGATCCTTGACATTTTCCTCTACAAGGACAGTGAAGACCGCCCCATTGCGACCATGCGCACCCCAAAAGTTCAAGTGGGAACCTTTGCCCTATTAAAAGTAGTGGAAACGACAAAAATTGGGGCCTTTTTGGACTGGGGCCTGGCTAAGGATCTCTTGCTGCCCTTTAAAGAACAGGCCCATCCTGTAAAAAAAGGGGACTGGGTCCCAGTAACCTGTTATGTAGATCATACTCAAAGATTAGCAGCAACCAGCCGGATTAAAGATCGGTTCCCTAAACCTGAGGGGATTCGCGAAAACCAAACCCTCCAATGCCAGGTCTATTCGGTCAGTGATAAGT
>CAMYOR010000125.1 GCA_947278105.1 uncultured Tissierellia bacterium | reverse complement strand
TAAGCATTGCCGGAGGCAATGCGGCTTTACCCGCCCGCCGCAGGCGGGCTTCCTTACTGAAACTAAGGGTCCGGCCCCCCTTGAGGCCCTTAAAAAACATGGCATATTGGCGAGCTCGACGTTTCACATGAAATGGTCGCTGTTTTGACAGGGTCCGGACCCGATCTGATCTTGGTCATGTCCCGCCGATTCCACCCCGCCGCAGCGCCCCTACGCAAAAGCTCTCTTACTCCCCCTTCCCCCGCCGGAGGGCTTCTTTAAAGAAGCCCGTCACGAGGTCGCGCACTTTTTTCGAATTGAGGTCCTCTTTGCTGATTTCGCCCCGATAAAGCATTTCCATCAGGAAAATGTAGGATTCGCCCAGGGCCGTGGTGATGACGGCGGCGGTCGAGCCGGAAATCACGCCGCCGACCGCTGTTCCGAAGCTGGGGACCATCTTCATGAGGTTCGCCACGACCGCCCGGCCCAGGACCGTCGCCCCGCTGGTCCCAATGGTGGAGGTCAGGAAAGCCATCAAAAATGATCGGTTGACCTCGAGGCCAAAGGTGGCCGTGATTTTAGCGATCATCCCGATCTGGATCGGAACGAGGACGGCGGCGTCGGCGAAAGGGACCGGAACAAACCCCTCTCCAAAGGCGGCCGTGACCGCCTTGGCGACGATTTGCCGGGCCTTTTTCTTTTTCGCCTCGAGAGAGCCGATTTGCATATTTTGCAGGGTATCATCCAGCTCTTCCGGCAGACACTGGCTCATCACCTCAATAAGCCGATCGAGGCCGTAGGGCTTGGCGACATAGTCATCGTCAAAATTGACCTCCTTAGCAAGGAGAGGAACCACTTGGACAATGTCTAGGTTCTCCTTCTCCACCAGCCTTTTCATCTCCATGGCCTTGGACTTCGGGATAGCCTGGGTCAGGACAACGATGATGGGTACCTGGAAATGCTGATTTTCTTTGGAAAAGGACCGGAGCCAATCCACTTCCGCCGCATCAAAGGTCCGATTCCCCCCGACATTAATACAGTACCAGATGCAGTGAATGGCCTGGTTGATGTCTTCTTTGGCATAGCCATTGGAAATCAGGTTCAAGATAGAATCCTTGACCCGGTCCTGCTGGCCGCCCGAAAGCTCAAAGCCCGGCGTGTCGTAGATGGTCAGAGGAAAGCCCTTTTTCTCAATCTTTCGAATCTCCTGGGTCACCGGGCGCCCCAGGCCGGTTTCCGCGAGATGGCCACGGAAAATGCTATTAATCAGGGTACTTTTCCCCGCACCGGATTTCCCCACCACAAGAATGTTCAAATGTGCAAGTTCCGAGATGGTCTGGTTGATGGTCATAATAAGATCTTTGACCATGTCCTGGGTATCGACAGACATGAATACCTCCTCTATCCCACTGCCTTTCAGCCGCCGCTTGCCTAGGGCAGCCGGCGAGCAGCCGCTGATGCCACAGCTGTCAACTGCCGCCTATTTGCAGTGATTCATCAATGTCAACAAATAAATAGATACCCCAACCGGCCTTTTTTACACCGGAAACCTGGCCATGGCCATAGGAAGGGTGCGTCTATCAAAAAAAATCTTTAAAAGCGAAAAACCGATGATTTTCCTCGATTATTATTTTTCCAGATGGGTAATAGTAATTTAGTGGCGATGGCCCACATTATTTGCATTGAAATTAAAATTAATATCTTCTAGGAGGAAAAAATGGCTATTTTAAAAAAAGGCGATAAGGCACCCGAATTTGCATTAAGATGTCAGGATGGTTCTGAGGTAAAATCTTCGGATATTAAAGGAAAAATTTTATTATCCTTCCATCCCCTGGCGTTTACCCCCGTTTGCACCGATCAGATGAGAGATCTCGACATTCACTATGACGAGTTCATCAAAATGGGCGTTACCCCCTTTGGCGTCTCCGTTGACGCTCATCCATCCAAGGGCGTCTGGGCCCAGGCCATGGGCATTGAAAAGGTGAAGATGCTCTGCGACTTCAATCCCAAGGGTGAGCTGGCCGAGGCCTGCGGCGTTTACATTGACAAGGCCGGCATTTCTGGCCGCGCTGCCCTGCTTCTGGGCGATGGAAAGGTCCTCTGGTCCAAGGAGTATCAGGTCCATGAAAGACCCGACATTGAAGAAATTTTAAAGGTCTGCAAAGAGAACTAGAATCCGTCCGCGAAGTCTTCGGCGGTCCGGCCCTTGCCGGACCGCCTTTTTATTACCTCCGAAAAGGGGTATAATAGGAGGCAACAAGATATCACAATGCTCCGGCCCAGCCGGACTCGGCAGAAAGCCTTGCGCTTCTGTTTTTTTATGGCCATTTTTCGGACATGAATCGGTCGTTAAGGAGGACTTATGACAAACCAACAACACAGCACTTTTTCCGCAAAAAAAATTGCGATGATCGGGGCCTTTGCCGCCCTGGCCTACATCGGATTCCAGTTCTTTCGGATTGATGTTCCGGTCGGCCCGGCCAAGACGGCCTTTCACTTTGGCAACGTCTTTATTATGGTTGCGGCGATTTTCCTCGGCGGGCCGGCCGGCGGCCTTTCCGGCGCCATTGGCATGACCATCGCGGACCTTACCTCGGGCTATGCCACCTCCGCCCCGGCGACCTTTCTTCTGAAGCTGGGCATCGGCCTGGTTGTCGGATGGACCGCGAAAAAACTCAACGTGAGCGAGGAAGGGGACAAAAATAAGTGGTTCCTCAAGGTCCTCGGCGCCACGGCCGCCGGCTCCGTCTTCAATCTCCTGGCGGATCCCCTGGTTCGCTACCTGATCAACAAGGCCATTTTCGGCCTCGAAGCCGACATTGCCGCCAAGTTTGCCGCTCTCGCCTCGGTGACCACCCTGGTCAACGGGATCATGGCCTGCGTCGTCGGCACCCTGATTTGCACCGCCCTGCGGAATCCGATGAAGAAGATGGATATCTAGGACTATGGCGGAGGGGCCCCGGGGAGTGTAGGGCGTGGTTGATTGTTAAATATTTAACGCAATGTGGCCCAGGGAGGGGCCGAGCCGGGGTTAAGAGGCCCTTGGCCCCACCGGGGGAGCGAGGGGCGAGATTGATTGTTAAATAATTAACGCTATGTGGGGCCCCGGGGGGTGTGAGGCCCCGGAAAGTGTGGAGCGAGGGTAATTGTTAAATAATTAACGCAATGTGGGCACCGGGGAGTGCAGGGCGTGATTGATTGTTAAATATTTAACGCAATTTGGGCCCCGGGGAGGGGCCAAGCCGGGGTTAAGAGGCCCCCGGTCCCACCGGCGGCAGGTGAAGTGGCCGGCCAGCCAGCCGCCCCCGTCGGATGGGTGAGCTAGCCGGCTCCCGAGGCCGATGGCCGATAGGAGGCGGAGTTCAAGCCAGCGGGCCGAAGGGCCCTGCCGCCAGAGGCGGGTTGAGTGGCCGGCCAGCCAGCCGGAGGCGGGCTTCCTTACGAAACAAAGCTTTGCCGAAGGCAAAGCGGTTTTACCCGCCCGCCGCAGGCGGGCTTCCTTCTGAAACAAAGCTTTGCCGGAGGCAAAGCGGTTTTACCCGCCCGCCGGAGGCGGGCTTCCTT
>CAMYOR010000124.1 GCA_947278105.1 uncultured Tissierellia bacterium | reverse complement strand
GATCCTGAGATGTCTCGTGGGCTCGGAGATGTGTATAAGAGACAGGTCTTATGAAGGAAAAACCGCATACGCCTACAGCGGAGCCCCCTTTGGGTCCGGATTCGATGAAACGGGAAACCGGGGATTTTATGCCGGAAAAATCACTCCTTACAAGGCGGCTTTAGATTTTATTCAATTAGAACCTGCCCGGTTTTATCGTTTTGATGTCGACTTAACCGGGGCTTCCTCTTCCCTGGATATTCAAATTTGTATTCAGGAGGCCCTAGAAGAAAAGGAGGAGATGAGAAAAAACTATTATCGCCTTTATCTTCGGGGGGCTTTGAATCCGGAAATAAAAATTGATCCGCAATGGTTGGCCTCTCTTTTTGAGGGAAAAACGGCTTATCTTGAAATCATTGATCAGACCCATCCTGCCTTAGATTTAAAAGAAGAATCTGAAAAAAGTACTCTTTTAGGTTTTTTTGTGCGAGGGATTTTGGCCAGAGAAAAAAAGCTGGAGGATTTCTCTTCTTCATCCCCATCCAAAGGCCGCGACAAGAGAATTTTGGATCAGGCATTGACCCTGGGTCTTAAAGCCTTTTATGAGGAAGGAGGGTTTTCATGATTATTGAAAAGCTTCACCTTCATCACTTTGGAAAATTCAAAGACCTGGATCTTGACTTTGGCCCCGCCCTTTATGTTTTTTTCGGAAAAAATGAGGACGGGAAGTCGACGATCGCAGATGCCATTCAGCTGGCCTTTTATGGGTCGGATTCTCGAAGCGCCGATCCCAGGCAAAACCTTCGGCATAGGTACTTCGACCTTACAGAAGAAAAGGCCCGGGTCCTGATTCTTTTTTCAGAAAAAGAAGAGGTCTTTCGGTTGGACCGGACCTTTGGCCCTACCAATGGGAGGGATTCCATCGTTCTTCTCAATGATCGGACCGGCGAAGAAATTCCCCTGAAAAGAAATCAGCCCCCGGGCGATCTCTTCTTTGGCATGAATGCCGATTCCTTTCGAAGAAGCTTTTTTGTTGGCGCAGAGGGCACTGTGATCGGCTCATCCGGAAAAAAAGATCAACTGATTGACCGCCTGGTCAACCTTGAGACAACGGGCGATGAAAGAGTTTCCTATGTGTCGGTAGCAAACCACCTGGAAAACTCCTCCAAAAAGCTTTTGAATCCCAGAGGAAAGGGCGGGCTGATTTTTGACTCAGAAAATACAATCCGCGATCTTCGTTCTCAGTATGAGGAAGCTTTAGCCGATGAGGACCTGAAAAAAGAAGCAGATCAAGAAATTCTCCAGCTTAATAGAAAGTCCCAAGAACTTCAAAAAAAGTTAAACGAAGTCCAGGAAAGGAAGGAAAATTTACGGGCCCAGCTTCATCAATCTTCCCTTTATGAGGCTCAAAATATTCGCCTTCGGCTAAAAACTGCTGAAAAAAATTGTCAGGCTCTTTCAGACCTCTTGAATGATCCGGAGGGGGCCCTGGATTCCAATAAGCTTTTTGCCTTGAAAGAGAATCTTTCTGAATGGAAAAGGATTGAAGCAGGAAGAGATCGAAGAGCCCTAGAAGGAGAAAAACCTTTAACTTTTGATCAGGAAGAAACGGAACTTCATCAACGAGGGGAGATGCTTCATGGTCAAAAGGCAATTTATTACGAAAAGCTTCAGAACCTAGATAAGGAATTAGGACTCTTAAAGTCCCAGGAAGAAACCTTAAAGGAGCAAATGAACCAGGCCCAAGAGAAAAAAAAGAAAGTGGAAGATCATTTATTCCAGCCAGCCCCTGCTCTTAGCTCCGACGATTTGAAGAGAATGGTGGAAAATCAGCCCAAACAGGAGGGCCTCTGGGTCCGCATCCGAGATGTGGTTTTTCTTAGGCTCTTTCGATGGTCCTTTATCATTCTCATTTTCCTGGGCGTTCAGATCTTCTATTTTAAGCCGCCCATCCGTTATTATTATCTGCTGGCCTTTATTCTTTTGGCCGCCGGGATTATTTATGTGAGTTACTGGCTCAAAAAATATCAGGAAGGTCAAAAGCAGAAAAAGAAACTGCTTGAATTAGAAAATCAGGCTTTTCAGGAGAGGATTTCGGCCATTGAAAAAGACCAAAAGATTCGAAAAGATCTTCAGTCTCGGTTAAATGAGGCAAGTTCTGACCTGAATTCCTTGGAGAAGACGAAGCAAACCCTTCAAGGCAAAAAAGAAGAACTGGAGAAGAGAAGAAAAGAAATTTTGGAGAAAGAGGAAGCTTTAAAAGACCAATTCTACCAGTATCAAACTGACCTTATGGACCTCAAGAGAAAGAAAGAAAGCCAGGAAAGGGCCACCGCCCAGAGAAAGTCGGAAGAAATCGCAGACCGGAACAGGCAGGAAGAGCTCGCTCAGGGTTTTAATGAACTTATGAAAAATTGGTATCAGAAGTCCGGCCTAAAAAAAGAACAAGACATCACCCTGGATTCAAAAGAAAAAAAAGAAGAAAGCCCTATCAGCCAATGGGAAGATCTTCTTGGAGAGATCGAATTGTCCCTACAAAAGCTCCATGACCAAGAACTGGTCCGAGATCACCTTTTTCAGTCTCTTCCAGAAGAGTATAAGGAAATGACGGATAAGGAGTTTCAAAAAGAGCTCGACGAAGCTGGCCTCAAGGAAAAGGATATAAAGGCTCCCGATGAGCTGGCCTATGCCATGGAAGAGAGGGACCGGGAAAGCCACAGTTTGCTTGAAGGAATTGCTTCCATTCGACTTGAAATCGCTGAGAAGAAATCCTTGATCCGAGAAAAATTTGCCGGAAAGCGAATGGCGGAAACCATTGCCCTTCAAATCAGGGAAGAAGAGCAAAATTATCAAATACTCCTGGAGAAAAAGGAAGCCCTGGACCTTGCTCAAGAGGTCCTCCAGGAAGCTTACCGAGAGACGGAAAATAGCTTTAGTCCTCTTCTTAATGACCGAGCCGGGCAAATTCTTTCAGACCTAACTGGGGGAAACTACGATCAGGTCAAAGTAAATCGAGAATTCGATCTTTCGGTGGAGGAAACCCAGACCCGTCAGGTCCTTCCCTGGAAGCTATTAAGTACCGGAACCAGTGAACAGGCGTACTTCGCCCTTCGTCTGGCCCTGATTGACCTGATTGACCCGGAAAAAAATTTGCCCGTTTTTTTAGACGATCCCTTCGTTTACTATGATGATTTCCGTGCTGAGCGGGCCTTCCATTTTCTGGAAGATTATTTTACAGAAGCTGGCCGGCAAATCTTTTTCTTCACCGCTCACCAGCGGTTTGAAAAATGGATTCGGGAGTCGCAAAAAATCCAGAAGGTTTTTCTGGTTTAATCTCTGTTTCATAATCTTTTGTTAAAATATCTGTAGAGAAAATGATGGCAGGGAACTTTGATAAGGAGATGATTATGTTTGATGTTATTATCATTGGCGGCGGTCCAGCAGGACTTTCTGCTGCAATTTACGCCGGGCGGGCGTTAAAGAAAACCCTCCTAATAGAAAATAATCTTTTAGGCGGACAGCTTAACGAAACGATTCGCATTGAAAATTACCCGGGCGGGGCTTCAGAAAGTGGCTCAGACC
>CAMYOR010000123.1 GCA_947278105.1 uncultured Tissierellia bacterium | reverse complement strand
TCTACACCTCTCTATTCGTCGGCAGCGTCAGATGTGTATAAGAGACAGGGATCTGGCAAAGGATTCTAAAGTAATTGCGAAAGAAGCTAATGCGAAACCTTATGAGAAAACCAAGGACTTCTCCGGATCCATTCGTATTCAGGGCTCTACTTCGGTAACTCCTTACATGGAAAAATTAATGGAAGCTTACAAGAAGGTTCAGCCAGGAATCAAGTTTGACTTCACTTCCAATGGATCCGGCGCCGGAATCACTTCTACCATCAACGATGAGGCTGATTTAGGCATGGCTTCCCGCGAAATCAAGAAGGAAGAGCTGGATAAGGGCCTCACCGCTCAGGCGATCGCTCTGGACGGCATCGCTGTGATTATCCACAAAGAAAATCCGACAGAATCTCTTGCAATGGGCCAACTCAAGGACATCTTTACTGGAAAAATTACTCAGTGGGATGAACTTGCAAAATAAGGGAACAAGCTCTCAGGGATTCGGATTTCCCGAATCCCTGACTTTTTTTTGTAGAAAGGATTTTCTATGGCAAAAAGATCACATCGGCCTTTAGAATATGTCATGAATATCCTCTTCATGGCGGCCACAGCGGTTTCGATCATTGCGGTCGGCCTGATCTGCTGGTTCGTTTTTTCTACGGCCATCCCTACCATGGCAAAAATCGGATTTGGAGATTTCCTTTTTGGTTCCCTGTGGAAGCCAACCCAGGATGTTTATGGAATTTTGCCCATGATTGTCGGCTCCCTCTATGTCACCTTGGGAGCAGGCCTTATCGGCGTTCCAGTCGGCATCCTCACGGCCGTATTTATGGTTTTTTATTGTCCTAAGTCCATCAAACAGTATGTTCAGGCGGGCATTAACCTTCTGGCAGGGATCCCATCGGTCGTTTTCGGCTTATGGGCGCTGGAATCCATTGTCCCTCTGATCCGCTCACGCTTTGGCGGTTTTGGTCTTTCCATTTTAGCGGCGATGATCCTTCTAGGCATCATGATCTTACCGACCGTCATCACCCTTTCGGAATCGGCGATTCAGGCAGTTCCAGAAGCCTATTATCAGGGCGCCATTGGTCTGGGCGCCTCAAAGGAAAGAGCCATTTTTACCGTTGTCATTCCGGCTGCGGGATCCGGCGTTTTGGCCTCTGTAGTAATGGGCGTTGGCCGAGCTATCGGCGAAACCATGGCCGTTCAGATGGTTATCGGTAACGCTCCGATTTTCCCCAAGGGGCTTGCTTCCATGGGAAGAACCCTGACAACGAACATTACAACTGAAATGGCTTATGCCGGCGGTCTTCACCGAGAAGCTCTGATTGCAACCGGCGCTGTACTATTCGTTTTCATCTTGGTCATCAACCTCATCTTTAATGTGATTAAGAACAGTTCAAAGAAGGGAGACTAATATGTCCGAAAACACCATAGAAAAAAATGCCTCCCCCAAAATGAAAGCAAGCGCAAATAACTATTCTAAAACCTTTTCATCTGCACGCCTTCGTTCCAGCATTGGAAAGTTTTTCATTTACGCCAGTATCCTCTTTACAATGGCTATGCTGTTTTTTGTCATCGGGCAGGTGACCATCCGGGGCGTTTCGCATTTAACGCCGGATATTTTTTCACCCAAATGGACAACAGAAAACCAATCCATGGTTCCTGCAATTTGGAATACCATTGAGCTTGTCTTTCTGACCATGCTTTTGACCATTCCTTTTGGCATTGCAACGGCAATTTACACGGTGGAATATGCTCCTCCGGGCAGCAAGTTCGTAAAAATCGCTCGCTTGATGACAGAAACCCTCCAGGGGATTCCCTCGATCTTGTTTGGCCTTTTCGGTATGATCTTTTTCGTCAATAAGATTGGCTGGGGCAACTCCATTATCGCAGGAGCCTTGACCATGTGGTTTATGACTCTGCCTCTTTTGATCCGCTCGACAGAAGAAGCCCTTCTTGCCGTCCCCAATCGGCTTCGGGAAGCCTCCTATGGCTTAGGGGCAGGAAAGCTTCGCACCACTTTCAACGTGGTTATTCCAGCCGCATCGATGGGGATCTTTTCTGGAATTATCCTGGCGATCGGCCGTATTTTTGGCGAGACGGCAGCTCTTCTTTACACCGCCGGATCCATGTCCCAGTACGCCAGCCCAGGCATGAATGGAAGAACTCTTTCTATCCATATGTATTTGCTGCAAACCGAAGGGGTTTTCAAGAACCAGGCCTATGAGACAGCTTTTATTCTGCTCTTAGTTGTTCTGGCCATCAACTCATTCTCCACTTTTATCGAGAGCCGCTATAAGAAGAAGGAGTTAGGTAATGACTGAAAAAATTAAAATTAAGGATTTCCATTGCTGGTATGGAGACTTTGAGGCCATCAAAGGGGTCAGCATGGATATTGATGAAAACCGGATCACGGCATTTATCGGGCCGTCCGGTTGCGGAAAATCGACGATTCTTCGGTCGATCAACCGGATGAATGACCTAGTTTTGGATTTTAAGCCCGAAGGCCTCATTGCCATCAATGGACAGGATATCTACAAAGATATTGATGTTTATCAGCTCAGAAAAAATGTGGGAATGGTTTTTCAGCAGCCCAACCCCTTCCCAAAAACAATCTACGATAACGTCGCCTATGGACCCCGGACCCACGGCATTCATGACAAGGAAACCTTGGATGAGATCGTAGAAAGATCATTAAAACAAGCGGCCGTTTGGGAGGAAGTCAAGGATATTTTGGATCAGTCCGCCGTTTCTCTTTCCGGCGGCCAGCAGCAAAGGGTCTGTATCGCCCGATGCCTTGCCGTCGAACCCGCAGTGATCCTGCTGGATGAGCCCACCTCGGCCCTGGACCCGATCTCGACGACAAAAATAGAAGATCTGCTCTTCCACCTCCGTGAGCACTATACGATTGTCATCGTCACCCATAATATGCAGCAGGCTGCTCGAATTTCTGATAAAACCGCCTTCTTTTACCTGGGCGAAATGTTAGAATATGGGGATACCACGCAAATTTTTGAAAACCCTGCGGACGAGAGGACCCAACGCTACGTCACCGGAAGATTCGGCTGATCATTTTTGATTATTATCAGTCGGAAAAATAATAGGGATATCGAAAGAAAGGGAAATTATGAGAGACCATTTTGAAGAAAAACTTGATGCCGTTTATAATCATCTGACGCGCATGGGGGAGCGCTGCTCCCTGTCCGTTTCTCAAGCGGTGCAGGCTCTCTTAGATCAAAATGCCGACATGGCGAAGGAAGTCATCCAATCGGAAAGAGAAGTCAATACCCTCAGCGAATCTATTGAGAGGGAATGTGTTCTTATTGTTTTAAAAGAGCAGCCGGTAGCTCATGATCTCCGATTCATCACCGCTTCCCTTCATATGATCAATGACCTTGAGCGGATCGGGGATATCGCTTATGACATCAGCGAATTGGTTTTAGAAATGATTGATCGACATGAGCAAAAAAGACAGCTGGGTACCCTTGAATCCATGGCTCACACCGCATCCCTGATGATCTCGGATGCAGTGGAATCCTACGTTCAGGGTGATGAAGATTTAGCCAGGGAGACCGGAGCCAGGGATGATAT
>CAMYOR010000122.1 GCA_947278105.1 uncultured Tissierellia bacterium | reverse complement strand
GATCCTGAGATGTCTCGTGGGCTCGGAGATGTGTATAAGAGACAGGTAAAATCCTCCGCAAGGATTTTACTCGGGTGGGATTTGCTAAAGAAGAAAACGCCACCAATGATATCCTGGAAAAAACCTTCAAAGATGCGGGGGCAAAAAGCCTTGAGGAAATTGGCCCCTATGAATATAAAATCGTCCAGGAGAACGGGAAACGGATCTACGACATCAGCTTCCATTTTGATGGATACACCTATCATTATAAAGTAGACGCCGATAAGGGAGACCTTCTCAGCCGCAACCGGGAAAAAATGGAAGGTGCTGATGAAAAGGAAGAACCCAATGTCATCCGGGTGACTCCCCTTCAACCCAAGGACAAGAAGTAAACCCTATTGAACAAAAAACGAAACAAAAGGAACCAATATGGGAGAAAAGATTCCCCAGGTCCGCCTTTCGAACGGGATGAAAATTCCCGTTCTAGGATTTGGGACCTATAAGATGACGGAAGAAAAAAATGCGGAAGATATTGCACGGGCCATCCAAATGGGCTATCGGATGATTGATACCGCCTGGATGTATGAAAATGAAAAGATCGTCGGCCGGGCCATCAAAGAATGCGGGATCCCCCGAAGGGAACTTGTCATCGCAACCAAGGTTTGGCCAAATTACTATGGTACAGACGACACCCGGTTTTCTGTAGAAAGATCCCTTAAGGATCTAGGAGTGGACTATTTGGACCTGGTCTATCTTCACTGGCCAGGAAAGGGATACAAAGAGTCCTGGAGGGTCTTGGAATCCTTACTTGAGCAGGGGATTGCCCGGGCGATTGCCGTCTGCAACCTTCGTGAAGAACATCTAGAAAAGCTCTCCACCTATGCAAATGAGAAGCCCGTTATTGATCAGATTGAACTCCATCCCCAGCTTCAGGAAAAGGACCTTCGGGCCTATCTGAAAAAAAACGACATTCAGCCGGTGGCCTACAGTCCCCTTGCCCGTGGGAAAAACGGTATCTATGAAGAAAAGGCCATTCAAAGCGCAGCAAAAAATCACGACCGGCTTCCTTCTCAAGTTATTTTGCGTTGGCATATCCAGGAAAGCATTATTCCGATTCCCAAGGCGACCAGCCCCGACCATCAAAAGAAAAATTTGGAGGTCTTTGATTTTTCCCTCACTGACAGGGAAATGGCGGATCTGGAAATGGTGGATAAAAATTTAAGGATCGGCAAGCTTTCCACCGATGAAGAACAGATGAAATGGTACGCTTCCAGGCCGAAGTAAAGGCGTACCTTTTGAAGAGCAAATTCGCCCCTCGGCGCCAAAGAGCTGGAATTCGTTCCGTCTCCTCCGCCGAGGGGTGATCTTTCAATAAAATGAGGAAAAGGAAAGCTTATGAAAAGAAATGAACTTCACTTAAATAAAACAACTATCGGCATCCTTTGTGTCCTTTGCAGTGAAATGATCAATGGCTTTACCTTCTATTTCACCAAAGTCGGTGTGGATGCCTCTACGATGTTTTCTCTCCTTTCCTGGCGTTTTACCCTCGCCTTTATTGCTATGAATTTGCTCGCCAAATTTGGCCTTATTAAGCTCAATTTTAAGGGAAAAGACATCCGCCCCCTTCTCTGGATTGCCCTTTTTAGCCCCGGGATCTTTTTTGTGGCGGAAACCCTGGGGATTGACATGACCTCTACTTCCGAAAGTGGAGTCATCTTAGCCTGCATCCCAGTGGCTTCTTTGATCGCCTCTACCCTTGTTCTAAAAGAAAAGCCTTCAAAAAACCAGGTACTGGGCATTTTCATTACCCTTAGCGGGGTCATCGTCACCGTGATTGCCGCAGGACTTAGAATTTCCTTTTCTCCTCTGGGCTACTTTTTTCTCCTGATCGGTGTTGTCTCCTATGCTTCTTACAGCGTTCATGTGGCCAAGGCGCGGGAATTTACCGGCCCTGAGGTCACCTATTTTATGCTCCTGTGCGGAATGGTTCTCTATGACCTTCTCGCCTTTATTGAAGCTGCTTTAAAGGGAAGCTTTCACGAATTATTACTTCTTCCTTTTGTCAATCCGACCTTTCGCACCAGTCTTCTTCTATTGTCCTTTATCGGAACCGTCTTGAATTTTATTATGGCGGTCACGGCTATTGACTATATCGGGGTCAATCGGGCTGTCACCTTCATCGGCGTCTCGACCCTGGTTTCCATTATTGCGGGAATTGTGCTTTTAAATGAGCCTTTTAATAAAATTCAGATCATCGGCTCCGTGCTCATCCTTGCCGGCGTCTATACAGCAAACCTTCAGAGCCCGCCGATTACAACCGGTCCCAAGGATGAATAACACATGGGCCTGAAGATTTCCCTTTTAAAGAGCCCTAACTTGGCCGTCAAAATGTGATTTTTCAGAAAAATGATAGGGCCCTTTCATTTCGGTTATATATAATACATGAGTTCAATGAGTCCTTTTTAAGGAACCTTTAACAAAAAATAATGAAATGAGGAAATGACATGGGTTTTTTTTCGTGGATTATTATCGGAGCTTTAGCAGGCTGGATTGCCAGTAAAATTATGGGAACCGATGCCCAGATGGGCGGCTTTGCCAATATTGTCGTCGGAATTATCGGGGCTGTGATCGGCGGCTGGATCATGTCGGCCATCGGCAAGATTGGCGTCCAGGGATTTTCCCTTCGGTCCCTCCTAGTTGCCCTTTTGGGGTCAGTTGTCTTTCTAGCGATCGTCAAAGCGGTTAAAAAGAAATAAGGCTTTTTCTTTAAAATGGTCAAAAGGCAGAAGGATTCTTCCTTCTGCCTTTTATTATTTAAAATTGCCGAAAATGATACAATAAAGACATCTCTAAAAAAGGTAAGGGAATAAGCCATGAAAATCAAACAAATCAGTTTATGCTATTTCAGTCCGACCGGTTCAACAAAGAGAATCATCCGTATGTTTAGTGACCGCCTCTTTAAAGATCAGGGGGTGCCCCGTGTTGAAATCGACTTTACCCTTCCTGACAACCGGAAGAGCCAGCATTCCTTTGAGCCGGATGAACTGGTGATCTTTGCCATGCCTACCTACGCAGGGAGGCTTCCCAATAAGATCATGCCCTATCTTCAGGATGATTTTATCGGGTCCAATACCCCCTGCATTTGCATCGTTACCTTCGGCAATCGGAGCTTTGATGACGCCCTGGCTGAAATGGTCTGTATTGTGAAAAAGAACCGATTTATTCCCATTTCTGCCTGCGCGATTGTCTCCCGCCATGCCTTTTCAGATGATATCGGGGTAGGACGGCCCGATAATTTGGATCAAGATAATATTACAATCTTCGGGGATAAGACGGAAAAGATCCTCTTTGATACTGAGGATATCCGCTCCCTTCCCTTTATCAAAGTCGATGGGAATATGACTCCATCCGTCTATTACTCCCCCAAAAAAGAAGATGGAACCCCTGCAAGGTTTCTCAAGGCCCACCCCAAAACCCGGAAGGACCTGTGTACCCGCTGCGGCATCTGCTCCTCGGTCTGTCCGATGGGAATTATTAATCCTGAGGACCCGTCAGAAGTTGTCGGCGCCTGCATAAAATGCCCTGTCTCTTATACACATCTGACGCTGCCGACGAATAGAGAGGTGTA
>CAMYOR010000121.1 GCA_947278105.1 uncultured Tissierellia bacterium | reverse complement strand
AAAACGGGGACCTTTTCATGTGAAACGTCGAGCTCGCCGATTTGCCATGTTTTTTAAGGGCCTCAAGGGGGTCCGGACCTGTCAAAACGGGGACCTTTTCATGTGAAACGTCGAGCTCGCCGATTTGCCATGTTTTTTGAGGGCCTCAAGGGGGTCCGGACCTGTCAAAACAAACTACTGGTAGTCATAAACCGCGCCGGCCCGGCCGGCCTCGGCCCTTTTCTTCGAAGGATCCGGCCGGAAAAGGAGAAAGAGGAGGATGGCCAGGACGCCCAGGGCTAGGATAGTCAGGGGGCTGAAGGGGACCTTTCCGAGGACCAGGCCGCCCAGCTGGTAGACGATCAGGGCGACGGCATAGGAATAGACATTTTGGAAAAGAATGATCTTCCAGAATAGTCCGCGGTCTCCAACTTCCGAGTGGAGGGCCGAGACGGCCGCAAGACAGGGAGAGTTAAAGAGGTTGAAGAAGAGGAAGGAGACGGCGACAAGGCTCGTGGGGAAGAAGGCCTGGAAGGCCCCGTGCATGGTGGGCTCGTAGGCATCAATCGCACCGACATTCGCCAAAATACCCATCGTAGAGACAACGCCTTCCTTAGCCGTAAAGCCAGCGATCGAGGAGGCGACGGACTGCCAGTTACCAAAGCCCAGAGGAGTAAAGATCCAGGCGATCTTCTGGCCCATGACCGCAATCAGACTTTCTGAGGCGTCTTCAACCATGCCGAAAGACCCGCCCTCGAAGCCAAATTGTGCCAAGAACCACATGGTCACGCACATCAGGAAGATGATGGTGCCGGCTTTTCTCAGGAAGCTCTTGAGGCGGAACCAGACCTGGCGCAGGACCCCGCTGATCCGGGGGATATGGTAGGCAGGAAGTTCCATAATAAAGGGGGCAGGATCGCCCGCGAAAAAGGACAATTTCTTCAAAATGATACAGGTCACTATAATCATGACCATGGAGGAGAGGTAGACAACCGGGGCCACCCACCAGGCGCCGCCGATGATATAGCCAGCGACCAGGGCAATAATTGGAAGCTTCGCTGAGCAGGGGACCATGCAGGTGCCGATCATGGTCATCCGCCGGTCCTTCTCGTTTTCAATGGTCCTCGTTGCCATAATTCCCGGAACCCCACAGCCGGTGGAAACCAGGAAGGAGAGGAAGCTCTTTCCGGAGAGGCCGAACCTTCTGAAAATTCGGTCCATGATAAAGGCCACCCGGGCCATATACCCGCAGTCCTCCAAAAATCCGAGGAAGAGGAAAACCATGGCCATCTGCGGGAGGAAGCCCACAGGGGCTCCGATTCCGCCGATAATCCCATCGACAACTAAGGAAATCAGCACCTCGCTGGCGCCAATTCCTTGGAGGAAGCTGGCCACCGCCGGCTGGATCGTGTCCGCGACCACGGTGTCGTTGACAAAGTCTGTCATGGCCACGCCGAGTCCAGAAATACTCAGGTAGAACATGAGGAAGCAGACGCCGACAAAAATGGGAATGCCCAAAATCCGATGGGTGACAATCCGGTCGATCTTATCCGACAAGGTCATCGCCTGCTTTTTCTTTTTATAGGCCTTATGGAGGATTTCTCCAATCGCCTCGTACCGGCAGGCGGAGATGATGCTTTCGGCATCGTCCTCTTCTTCCTTTTCAATTTTCTCCCGGATGAGGGCCAGGTCTTTCTTCTTAAAAACGGGGAGATTTAGCCTTTTCATGGCGATCTCGTCGTTCTCAAAGGCCTTGATGGCGTACCATCTCCGCCCATTTTCCGGGGCCTCGGTGAGCAGGTCTTCCATTTCCTTAATGGCCATTTCAATGGGTTCCGGGAAAGTCACCGTCGGTTTTTGAGGGCTCACCCCCTGGATTTTCGCCTCCTCTTTTTTCTTGGCCAGGTCGAAAATCATGCGAACGCACTCCTCCACCCCGGTTTTCTCCAGGGCGGAAATGGGGACCAGGGGGAAGGAGAGGGCCTTTCCCAGGGCTTCGATGTTGATCTCATCCTGGTTCTTCTTCACCAGGTCCATCATGTTGATGGCCCCCAACACCGGTACATCCAGCTCGCTCAGCTGGGTTGAGAGGTAGAGGTTTCTTTCCAAGTTGGTTCCGTCAATAATATTTAAAATGATATCGGGCTTCTCATCGACCAAAAAATCCCGGGCGATCCGCTCTTCCAAAGTGTAGGGGGAGAGGGAGTAGATTCCCGGAAGATCCTGGATAATCACATTTTCATGGCCCTTGAGCCGGCCCTCCTTCTTCTCGACCGTGACCCCGGGCCAATTGCCCACATACTGATTGCTCCCCGTTAAGGCGTTAAAAAGGGTGGTCTTCCCGCTGTTGGGATTTCCCGCCAGGGCAACCCGGAGGGGCCCCTTTCCCTTTTCCTTGATTTCCGTATTTTGATCCTTCATGATAATCCTTTCTTTTGCTTTCCGGCTTCTGGGACGAGAGGAGTTAGCAGATATTAACTCAACCCCAGAAAAAATTACGCAATTTCAATCTGTGCAGCCTCGTCCCTGCGCAGGCTAAGTTCATAACCACGAATTTTGACCTCAATGGGATCCCCCAGGGGAGCGGCCTTTCGGACAAAAATTTCCACCCCCTTGCCAATCCCGAGGTCCATCAGCCTTCTTTTGTAAGGCCCCCTGCCATGGATGGCCAGAACCCGCACCGTTTCGCCGATCTTTGCTTCCTTTAATGTTTTCATTGTCATATTCATTCCTTTCCTTTTTTCTCAGCGTCTATTTCGAGGAACCTGCTCCATGAATCAAATTAATTTTGATTTTTTCAGCCAGGGTCCGGTTCATGGCAATCCGAGCTTCTTTCACCTGGACAATGAGACAGCCCTGGTGGGAGGAGTGGACCTTGACCCGTCCCCCCTCGACAAAGCCCAGGTCAATTAAATGCTGACGGACCGGGGCCGATCCGCTGATCATGGCAATGACGCCTTCCTCACCCGGGCCTGCTAAAGTCAAAGGCATAAGGCCCTCCTTTCTCTGGGATCTATCTTGTCCCATCTTTTCTCTTCCCTTGCATTGATTTCATTGATTTTCCCTAACCATCTCCTGAATAAGAAAAAATGCTTTTCCTTAGGACCGCAGGGGTTCAACTCTGCGGCGGCTCTTCTGCAAGACCGCAGGGGTTCAACTCTGCGATAGCTCTTCTGCGCGGCGGCAGCTTGCGGCGGCAGCTCCCACTCGGCGTCGTCTTCCGCCTAGGCTTTTCTCCCCTCACCCCCGCCGCCGCCAGCAGTTGGTTACCCATAACTAACTCGCAAGCAAAAGAACAGCGTTAACGCCGACCGCCCCGGGGGGGGGGAAAAAGCGCTAGCACTGAAAAGCCCTTGGCTAACAAGCGTTAGAACTTGCGAGTTCCTTGGCTAACAAGCGTTAGAACTGATGAGTCCCTTGGCTAACAAGCGTTAGCGCAATTTAACTACCTCCATGGTAAAAGAATGGGGAGGTTTTGTCAATATGATTTGCCGGCGAATTTTCATCAAATAGATGCCACAAACTCCCCCCGCTCCACCGCAAACCTCGAAAAGCGCCATTTGGGGTGGAGTGGAGAGTGCATTTCGAGCAAGCCAAGGGTCATGTTAAAAATTTAACAAGGAAAACTCCACCCCAATCCTTAAAAAGCGCCATTTAGGGTGGAACTCCCATCCCACCCCAAACGCCGAAAAGTGCCGATTGGGGTGGAGTTGAGAGTTCATATTGAGCA
>CAMYOR010000120.1 GCA_947278105.1 uncultured Tissierellia bacterium | reverse complement strand
GGAAAGCGGATACCCGTCCAAATTTTTGATGGAAATGAAAAGCTTGGAAAAAAAATATTTATCACCGGTAAAGGACGGTGCAATCTCACTAATGCCGCTTCCCCGGCGAATTTTTTAAATGGGTACAGCCGAAATGGAAAATTCCTTTTTTCTGCCCTCCATGCTTTTTCTAACAAAGACCTGATTGATTTTTTTGAAAGTCGGGGGATGAAAACGAAAATTGAAAGAGGCAATCGGGTATTTCCACTTTCTGATCACTCCTCGGATGTCATTAAAATTTTGGAAAAAGCCCTGGTCGAGGAGGGCGTGATTCTAAGAAAGTACCACCGCCTAAAATCCGTTGTCAAAGAAGATCAGGACTTTATTTTAGAGTTTGAACGAAGGGAAAGGGAAAAGAAAGAAAGCTTTTTCCTGCGATCTGGCCAGCTGATTCTGGCCTGCGGAGGAAGGTCTTATCCGTCGACCGGGTCCCGGGGAGAAGGGTATGAATTTGCAAGGGCCCTGGGACATCATATTAGCCCAATAAGTCCCTCCCTTTGCCCGATGGTGGTGGATGCCCCCTGGCTTAAAGAAATCGAGGGACTGAGCCTGACAAATATAAGCCTAAGGGCAGGAAAAGGGAAAAAAGGAAAGTCCCTCTTTGGTGATCTTTTATTCACCCGAGAGGGGATCTCTGGCCCGGTGGTTCTTACCATGTCTTCTCTTCTTTCCGGTGAAGACCTTAGAAATTATCATTTTTCCTTGGACTGGAAACCGGCCTTGGATGAAGGGACCCTTAAAAAGCGGCTGGAAAGGGAAAGGATATCCGGCCCAAACCGTGAGCTCAAGACCCTTTTTTCTTCCTTCTTGCCAAGATCCGCTGTACCGCTCTTTTTAGAAACAGGAGCTTTTGATGGGAACCTGCCCTTTCATGAATGGTCAAAAGAAGGTCAGGGACGCTTTATCTCCCTTTTAAAAAATTTTCCTTTGAAAGTGATCGCTTTCGGTGACTATGATCAGGCCATAGTTACCCGGGGAGGGGTGGATACCCGAGAAATTGATCCCTCCACCATGGAGTCAAAAATCTGTCCCAACCTTTATTTTGCGGGAGAGATGATTGATTTCGACGGGTTTACAGGTGGATATAACCTGCAGGGAGCCTTCTCCACCGGATTTTTGGCAGGGAGAAGTGCGGGAGATGAATGGCTTAAAATTAAAGGAGAAAATCATGAAGGCAATTGCCATTGATGGACCGGCGGGATCGGGAAAAAGTACGATCGCAAGGCTTTTAGCAAAAAAACTAAAGATCCAGTATCTGGATACCGGGGCCATGTATCGGGCAGTGACATGGTATTTGATGGAAAAGAAGGTTGACATCGATGATGAAAAAGCTATCGAAGAATCCCTTAGCGCATTTCAATTGGAGATCGAAGGAGACCAATTTTTTGTCAATAAAAAAAACGTGACCCACCTTATCCGGTCAGATTCGGTGACCGAGAATGTTTCTAAGGTGTCAGCTTATTCTGCAGTACGGAATTTTTTACTGGGTTTTCAGCAGGAAGAAGCAAGAAAGAGTTTTCATGTCCTGGAGGGACGGGATATTGGAACAAAGGTCCTACCAGATGCAGACCTTAAAATTTTTCTCACGGCAAGTCCAGAGGTTCGGGCCCATCGGCGGCTACTTGATAAAGAGTCCTCTTCAACAAAGACCTATGAGGAGACTTTAAAGGCTATTGTGCAAAGGGATGAATATGACTCAAAAAGAAAAATTTCCCCCCTAAAAAAAGCCCCCGATGCGCTTCTGTTGGATACCTCTGCAATGTCCGCAGATGAGGTGGTGGAGGCAATTTACCAGTTATGGATAGACAGGCAGGGACTTCAATGACCGCCCTTTACAGAGTTTTTTGGGCAATCAGCTGGTTTCTGATGCACGTCATTTTTTCACTCCAAATCCAAAATCCTATAGAAGGAGCCGTTGAGGGTCCTCTCATTATTTGCGCCAACCATCGGTCATATTTTGATATTCCTGCTTTAATAGTTGCCTATCCCGGTCAAATTCATTTTATTGCCAAAAAAGACTTTGAAAGAAGCTGGGTGGGTCCCCTTTTTCGCGCCTTGGGGGTCATTTTTGTGGAAAGAGGCACATCGGATATTCAGTCCATGCGCCAGGTTTTGAGGGGTCTTAAAGATGGACAAAAAATTGGCATTTTCCCGGAAGGGACAAGGGTAAAGACCTATGACCCCTCCAAGCTTAAAGAAGGAGTGGGATTTTTGGTCCAGCACAGCCGCTGTCCCGTTCTTTGTGCAAATATCTCTGGAGATTTTCGTTTCCGAGGGAAGGTTACCTTGACCTGGAGGCCGGTGATGGAATTTGCCAAGGATAATGATTTAGGTCGCAAAGAAGAAAGAGCGCTGATATCCAGAGAGATCTTCGACTCGATCTATGGACGCCAGGGCTCAATGAATTTTTCTAAAACACCGGGAAAAGACGAAGAAGGGGCTAAAAAAAGGCAAAAAACCCGGGATCAAGAAGGGGAGGAAGGACTATGATCATTCAGGCAAAGCCTTCGGGTTTTTGCTTTGGAGTAAAGACCATTGATCAAAAAACCACCGATGCGCTTTCTCAGAAAAATTTTAAGGTCTATTCCTACGGGGCCCTCGTTCATAATGACCTCTACTTAAAAAAAAGAGAGGAGGAGGGTCTTTCGATTATCCATTCCCTGAATGAAATTCATCTTCTTAACGAAAATTCCATTCTTATCCTCCGAGCCCATGGAGTTTTAAAGGAAGAGCGGGAAGCCTTGGAAAAAACAGGAGCAAGGCTTGTGGATGGAACTTGTCCGATTCTTCTTGCCATTTACCGGTTGGCCCAGAAGAAAAACCAGGAGGGAAAAAAGATCATTATTATCGGAGATCCCTCTCATCCGGAAGTCAGGGCCATGAAATCCTATCTGGCTGAGGATACGGTGGTGATTGAAAATTTGGAAGAAGCAGAGTCTTTTTCCTCCGAAAAAGAGCTTTTCGTCCTTTCTCAGACGACAAACCGGAGGGAATTTTTTGATGAGTGCGTCGAGGCCCTGAAAAAAAATAATCGGCTGGAGGCCCAATCAACCATTTGCATGGCCACCCATGACCGGCAGGAGGCCTGTAAAGATCTGGCGCAAAAATCGGATGCCATGGTGATTATTGGCGGCCATCAATCCTCCAACACAAAAAAATTGGCCGAAGTGGCAAAGAAATACTGCAAAAACGTTTACCGATGCGAAAATTCTTCGGATTTACCTTTACAAAGCTTAAGTAAATTGAATAAAATAGGAGTTATAGCTGGGGCTAGTACTCCGGACTGGATTATTGAGGAGGTTGTTCAACGAATGGACAAATTTACAGAAGATTTTATGGAAAAAATTGATGACAGCATGGTGAAAATTTATCCCCGGGACATTGTCAAGGGAACCGTCATCGCAGTGAAAGATGATGAGGTTTTTATTGATATTCATTTCCGTGCGGACGGAATCATCAAAAGTGATGAGATGACTCCAGAAGAGCGTGAAAATCCCAAGGAAGCTTTCCATGTTGGTGATGAAATTGATGTCTATGTCATCAAATTAGACGATGGAGAAGGGAATGTTTCCTTATCCACCAACCGGGTTGAGGGATTAAAGCACTGGCAAAACTTGGTCGACAAATATGAAGCCGGGGAAACTGTTGAAGCTTTAGTTACCGGGACCAACCGTGGCGGGCTGATCGTCAAAGTTATGGGC
>CAMYOR010000119.1 GCA_947278105.1 uncultured Tissierellia bacterium | reverse complement strand
ACCTTTTCCAGTAAAAACGCAACTGTGGCAATTTACCAGGTTTTTTAGGGACTTTTGGGAAAGCCCCTTTTTTATGCCGGCAGGTTGCCCCCTTCGGTCTCCTAAAATTTAATAAAGATTTAATATTAACTCATTTAAAATCCATTATAATAGTAGTACTTTGAGTTAATTATACGAAAAAATACAAGATATAGTTTTATCTAAAAATATCAGGCGGAGGATTTTATGAGCAAGGTGAAAGGATTTTTCAGTCAGCATAAAAAAGCAATGATCATTTTTGCCATTTTATTTCTGGGGGCGGCGGCCGCCATTCATTTCTTTTTTCAATCAAAGGATTCTTCGATGATCATCAGTCCCAAGGAGTTAACGACCCTGGAGAAAAAAGAATTTGTCAAAGCCGTCAGTGAAAATGGGGTGACCAAAAGTGAAGATAAAATGGAAGTTTTTGCCGCCAAAGCCTTGCCGGTGAAAGCGATCCATGCAAAAGTGGGGGACAAGGTCAAAAAAGACCAGGTCCTGGCGGAACTGGATGATTCCGCCATTCACGAAGAAATTGAAAAAACAAAGGCATCCATGGCTTCCAGCGGAAGATCAGCTTCGGCGCAGATTCAAAATGCCAGGGCCCAACTGGCGGAGGCCCAAAGACGGTTGGCGGACGGGACGAATCCTCAGCTTGTCAGTGCGCAGAACGCCGTCACCTCCGCCTACGATGCCTGGCAGGCCCAAGAGAAAACCTATCAGGATTTTGACCGGTCCCTAAGGCTGGGTTATAACGAGGCCATTACCTCCTCCGAAGCCAATGACCATTCCCTCATGAATGCCAAAGCGCAGACCCAGTTAAATTACAACCAGGCCCTTTCCTCTGCCCAGAGGGGAGCTTTCACGGCTGAACAGAGCCTTATGCTTGCGGCAGGAAAGGAAAAAGAGGCGGAAAGGCTCCAGGGGCTGGAAAGAGATTTTACCCTCGATATCAACCATCTGACCAAGTATATTCAAGAGGCGACCATAGCCCTGGAATCCAGCACGGCCAAAAAACCAAATTACAAATTTGTCTTACAAACTTTTTCAGCCATAGAAAGTCTTCAAAAAGAAACGGTTTTAGCAGCATCGAACCTGATTCAGGCAAGAAACAAGGAAAATGCTTATTATTGGGATAACAATCATCGATCGACGGCTTCTCTTGTTGAACTGGAGAAAAAATTTGAAGATCTTTGTGTAAAGCTTGCTGCGAAGGAAGAAGGGTCAACGCAATTACAAATTGGTAACCCGGAGCTGGATCCTTTGCAATTACGTAGCGATATTTCCACCATGAAAGATACCCTTTCCCTTATGCAGATGGATCTTCAGAACCTATCCAGTCTTCTTGGAGCAGTGAAAACGGATCAGGCGCAGCTTCAGGCCAAGGCGCAAGGAGGGCCGGACGCTGAGGCTGCCGACCAAAAAGCTCTGGAGCAAAATGCCCTTCAGGATCAAATCGCCGGGGGGAACCTTGCCTTTTCAGATTACCAAAAAAGCAAAGCCAAGATGAGCCTCCAGGACCGCCTATCTACCCTCCGGCAAAGTGCTGAGGATGCCAAGCATTCCTATGACAGTGCGGTCAAAAACCTGGAAGTTGCCAAAGTCATGGCCCAAGACGAGATCAGCTCCCTTCAAAGAGCCCTTGCGATCGCTCAGGCGGGCGGGGATAATACGATCAGTCAGGTTCAGCTAAAGTTCCTTAAAGAAGATTTGGAAAAATCCCTCTTAAAGGCTCCCATTGAAGGGACCGTAACCGAGGTCAACCTTGTCCAGGGCCAGATCCCCAATAATTATGCGGTAAAAATTGAAACCGTGGATCGGCTGATCATTGAATCTCAGGTCAAGGAATTTGACGTCAATGAAGTGAAGGCAGGATGCCCGGTGGAGATTACTTCCGATGCCTTGTCAGGAGATAAGGTCTTCCAGGGGAAGGTGGAATCGGTGGATCCCGTTCCGATCTCTAACCTCACCCCGGCCGGCACCCAGGCACCCTCGAATGAAGTTCGCTATAAAGTTCGCATTAGTCTCGATAAAGAGGATCAGGCGATCCGCCCGGGGATGAATGTTCGAATAAAATATATTTTAGATCGGAAAAAAGACGTTCTCGCTGTTCCTTCTAACGCCGTCTATGAAAAGAATGGAAAATCTTTTGTGATGGTGATGACGGATGGCCCCAGTGCGCAAATCGCCGAGATAGAAGTAAAGGTTGCCGGTGAAAATGACTTTGAGACCATTATCCAGTCCGACAAAATCAAGGAGGGGACCCGGGTCATCAATTCTCCCGATGCCTACACCCCGGGCCTTAAAGTCCGTTTAGGAGAAAAGGAGCCCAAGGCGAAACCATGACCGGTGGCCAGCCTTTTGATCCGGAGAAAATCCACCAAGGAGTTTGATTTGGAACAAATCATTCAAATGAGAAATATCGTCAAAAGATACTATATCGGCGAACCTAACGAGCTGGAAATTCTTCACGGGATTAACTTGGATGTTTTCCGGGGGGAATTCTTGAGTATTGTCGGGGCATCCGGATCCGGAAAATCCACCCTGATGAATATAATCGGCCTTCTGGACCGGCCGACCGAGGGCTCCTATCTTTTAATGGGAGAGGATACCGCCCAAAAGAAGGACGAAAACCTTTCAAAACTGCGGAGCAGGGAGATCGGTTTTGTCTTTCAAAATTTTAACCTGATTCCTCGACTCACCGCTCAAAAAAATGTGGAACTGCCCATGCTCTATTCCAAAGTTCCTGCGAAAGAAAGGGCGGAGCGGGCGATGGAGCTTTTGGAGCTGGTCGAGATGGCCGACCGAAAAGACCATGCTCCCAACGAGCTCTCCGGGGGTCAGAAGCAAAGAGTCGCCATTGCAAGGGCCCTGGCCAATGATCCCCACCTTATCCTGGCGGATGAGCCGACGGGTGCCCTGGACTCTAAAACCGGCCACCTGGTGATGGATCTTTTTATAAAACTGAATGAAGAACAGAACCGGACGATTGTCCTGATAACGCATAATCAGGACCTGGCAAAGGAATCGAGTCGGCTGGTTCATATGGTTGATGGGAGACTGGACGAATGGGATATTTAGAAAATATTAAAGTCGCATTGGAAGGCCTCCGTTTAAATAAGATGCGGACTTTTCTGACCATGCTGGGCATCATTATCGGTATTTCCTCGGTTATTTCCATTGTAACGATTGGCGATTCTATGGCCAATACCGTCAATCAGGGGCTGGATTCTTTCGGCTCCCTTTCGATCATGGCCTATGTTAGCCCTCAGGGCTCTTTTTCCTGGCAGGATTTTTCATCGAAAGATTACATAAAGAAAGAAGACATTGACCGGATGGAGGCCCGATTCCAGAACCGAATTCAGTCGGTTGTCATTGATGGGCCAAGTCTTCCGGGAACCCTTTCTAAAGGCCGTACCCATGTTCAAGTTCGGGTAAATTCCACAAGTCCTGGCACCAAGGAAGTATTTAATATCAGCATGATTTCCGGCCGTTTTTTAAACGACGAAGATATTCGGGAAAATCGAGAGGTAGTTGTGATTTCAGATAAGGTGGCCGAGAAGTTTTTTAAAGGAGACTCAAATAAAGCTTTAGGAAGTATGATCAGTGTGGATACAGGAGATAAATCCGCCGCCTTTATTATTGTCGGAATTTATAAATTTGAACCGGTAAACTTTGGCCTCCTGGGCGGGGAGGGGGCAGAGGCTCCCACCGCTTTTTATATTCCCTATCCGGTTGGAAACCGGGAATACGGGTCCGGAAATGGCGATGATAGTTATACGAGCTTTGTCGTTTTAGCCAAGGAAAGAGAGGATA
>CAMYOR010000118.1 GCA_947278105.1 uncultured Tissierellia bacterium | reverse complement strand
GGGTAAGGAGGCGAATGATCAGGAAAACCTAAAGGAGCCTGAGGAGCCCACGGAGCCGGTGGAAAAACCCTATGTCATTCCTTCATTAAGCCTTCTCAGCCCCCCTCAATCCTCCAGCCAGGTAGATTCCGCCCTTTTGAAAAAACAGGCCCGGATTATTGAAAATGCCCTGGAAAGCTTTGGGATCGAATCTGAGGTCGTATCAATTCGCCGGGGACCGACCGTTACCTTATTTGAACTTAAACCCCAGGCTGGAATTAAGGTCAGCCGAATCACCAATCTCTCGGACGACCTGGCCATGGCCCTGGCGGCCCCGGTTGTTCGGATTGAAGCGCCGATCCCGGGCAAGCCCTATGTTGGAATTGAAGTGCCTAACCCTGTGGCCGATTCCGTTTCCTTCCGCCAGCTCCTTCAGACCAAAGAATTTAAGGAGGCGGAAAGGCAGATTCCCGTGGCTCTGGGACAGAGCATTGAAGGGGAAACGGTCATTGCGAAAATGGCAAAGATGCCCCATCTTTTGATTGCCGGAGCAACCGGCTCGGGAAAATCGGTCTGTATTAATACGATCATCATGAGTGTTTTATATAAGTATTCCCCCAAGGACTTGCGGATGATCCTCATTGATCCCAAGGTGGTCGAGCTCTCTGTCTATAATGGAATTCCCCACCTGCTGATTCCGGTTGTGACAGATCCCAAGAAGGCCAGCCAGGCCCTTTTTATGGCCGTCCAGGAAATGGAGAGGCGGTTTCGGCTTTTTTCGAAAACCTCCTCCCGGGATATCGCCGGTTACCATGAAAAGCAAAAAGTGGATGACACCCTGGAGAACCTGCCCCTTATTCTGGTGATTATCGACGAGCTATCTGATTTGATGATGGTGGCCTCCAAGGATGTCGAAGGGCATATCACAAGGCTGGCCCAGATGGCCAGGGCCTGCGGGATTCACCTGATTATTGCAACCCAAAGGCCATCGGTAGACGTCATTACCGGGACCATCAAAGCCAATATTCCTTCCCGGATTTCCTTCCAGGTTTCCTCCTCGACGGATTCCAGGACAATCCTGGATCAGGGAGGGGCAGAAAAGCTCCTGGGGAAGGGAGATATGCTCTACTATCCAGCCTCTTACCCCAAACCCCTTCGGGTTCAGGGGGCCTTTATTACCGATGGAGAAGTTGAGAAGGTCGTTGACTTTGTAAAAGAGACAAACGCTGCCCATTACGATAAAAAGTTCATCCAGTCCATGGAAGGATCTCAAGATTCAGAGGCTTTGGGATCAAGCGAGGATTCCCAGCAGGATGAACTGATGAGGGAGGTTTTAGAATTTATTTCTCATGAAGAGACCACCTCCATTTCTGGCCTTCAGAGAAGGTTTCGGATTGGTTATTCCCGGGCAGGGCGCATTATTGATGATCTGGAAGCTTTAGGGGCGGTTTCATCTCAGGATGGATCAAAACCCCGCCAGGTGCTGATCAAGGCAGATGAACAAGGAAGAGGAGATAAGGATGGCTCGGATGAACCTGCCCAATAAACTGACGATGCTTAGAATTTTCATGATTCCAGTATTCGTCCTTCTCTTTTCCTTTTTGCCGGCTGATAATCCATCGGCAGCCATTTGTTTTATTTTGGCCTCTCTGACGGATACCCTAGACGGAAAGATCGCCCGAAAGAGAAATCTCATTACGGCCTTTGGCAAGTTTATGGATCCCCTGGCCGATAAAATTCTCACCCAGGCGGCTTTTATCCTCCTGGTGGGCCGGGGCGATATCCCGGCATGGATTGTCATTGTCATTGTGGCAAGAGAGCTTTTGATTACCGGCTTTCGGACCCTTGCCGCTTCTTCAGGTGTGACCATTGCGGCTTCGAAATGGGGAAAGTACAAAACCGCAGTGCAAATGCTCACCCTGGTCCTTTTTCTTTTAAGACCCTTTGGATTGGAAAAACTAATGATTCCGGCTTCAGAGCCGGTAACGCCCATCCTGCTTTATCTGTCCCTGATCCTTACGGTCATTTCCGGTTGGGACTACCTCATTAAGAATAAGGATGTGCTGGACTTACAAAACATATAAAACATTCAAGTTAGGAGGATTTATGGCCAATAAGAATTTTGACGCTTCGGAGCGGGATAAGGCTTTGAAGCTGGCTTTCGATAAAATTGAAAAACAGTTTGGAAAGGGATCCGTCATGAAATTGGGGGATATGCCCAAAACCGAAGTTGAAGCCATTCCCACCGGGGCCATTAACCTGGACCTGGCTTTGGGGATTGGAGGGCTTCCCCGGGGAAGGGTCATTGAAATTTATGGGCCCGAAGCTTCCGGAAAAACTACCCTTGCCCTTGAGGCCATTGCAGAAGCCCAAAAGCTGGGTGGGATCGCTGCCTTTATTGACGCAGAACACGCCTTAGACGTAGA
The DNA here is from genome assembly GCA_947278105.1 of uncultured Tissierellia bacterium. Taxonomy (GTDB): domain Bacteria; phylum Bacillota; class Clostridia; order Tissierellales; family Peptoniphilaceae; genus CABTZP01. The sequence continues at coordinate 1,445 of CAMYOR010000118.1, read as the reverse complement.
ATATGCCAGAAACCTGGGGGTGGATGTCGATAACCTTGTTCTCTCTCAGCCGGACGATGGGGAGCAGGCCTTGGAGATCTGTGAGAGCCTGGTTCGTTCCAATGCCATCGATATTGTTGTTGTAGACTCAGTGGCTGCCCTGGTCCCCCGGGCAGAAATTGAGGGGGAGATGGGGGACTCCCATGTCGGACTTTTAGCCCGATTGATGAGTCAGGCCCTGAGAAAATTAACCCCTGTTGTGGCTAAGACGAATACCACGGTCATATTTTTAAACCAGCTTCGGCAGAAAATTGGTGTTATTTATGGAAATCCCGAGGTTACGACCGGAGGCATTGCCCTGAAATTCTACTCCTCTGTTCGCCTTGAAATTCGCCGGGGAGATCAGATTAAAGAGGGGGAAGAAGTGATTGGCAACCATGTAAGAGTGAAAGTTGTGAAAAATAAGGTCGCTCCTCCATTCAAAAGAGTGGAGTTTGATATCATTTACGGAAAGGGGATTTCCAAAATCGGAACCCTCCTGGATACCGGATATGATTTAAAAATAGTCGATCGATCTGGCGCCTGGTACAGTTATAATGGTTCTAAACTGGGCCAGGGCCGGGAAAATGCCAAGCAGTATCTGGAGGAAAATGAACCGATACGGTTGGAATTGGAAAATAAGGTCCGAGAGGCTATCAAAGCGATACGGTCAGAAGAAAGAAACCAGGGTTCTGCAATTTCTCATCAGGACTCGGAGTTTGAGGAGCCAGAGGAAAGTTCCTTCTAGTTTTTCGAAAGCTTTTTATCTGATCGGCAGTCAAAAAATTGTTTAGAAAACCTAAAAAAGAAAGGAGGTGAGCATGGATCCACTAACCATTGTTATTTTTATTGTCGCGATGATCGCTGCTTTTTTTGTCGGCGGCCTGATCAAAGATCGTCAAAATAAATCGCGGATTGGATCGGCAGAACAAATCGCCCAGAAAATTATGGATGATGCCAACCGTGAAGCCGAGACGAATAAAAAGGAAGCCCTGCTTGAAGCCCGCGAGGAAATTCACCGGATGCGGGATGAACAGGAAGCCGCTTATTTGAAGCGCCAAAGCGAGCTTCAGGACATGGAAAGGAGAATCCTCAACCGTGAGGATTCGCTGGAAACCCGGTCTTCTCAGCTTGAAAAACAACAGAGCAAATTAAAGAAAGACCAGGAAACCCTGGACCGGAAGAACGCCCAAAGTGAAGAATTGCTTGCCAGTCAAAAACAGGAGCTGGAAAGGATTTCCGGCTTAAATCAGGACCAAGCCAAAGAGCTTGTCTTGGAGGAAGCCAAATCAAACACCATTCATGAGCAGGCGCAAATTTTGCGCAATTTTGAAGCAGAAACAAAAGAGGAAGCCGATAAAATTGCCCGGGAAATTGTCACTCGCACCATTCAGCGTTACAGCTCGGATTATGTAGCAGACCTGACC
>CAMYOR010000117.1 GCA_947278105.1 uncultured Tissierellia bacterium | reverse complement strand
ATTTTTTGACATAAATTTAACGAAAAATAGCCTCTCGACCCTGACCAAATGCCAAAAATGTCATTTAGGCAGGGTCACCGACTCCTGACTAAAGATCGAAAAGGCCGATTAGTCAGGATCAGAAGGTTTTCCCCAGAATTGTATAAGGAAGCCCGCCTCCGGGCCCGCCCTCGGGCCCGGAGGCGGGCGGGTAAAACCGCTTTGCCTTCGGCCGCGCCGGGGCCCCACATCATGTTAAATATTTAACAATCACTCTCGCCCCACAAGCACCCAAGAACCCAAAATCACTCTCGCCCCACAAGCACCCAAGAACCCAAAATCACCCCAGCCCCACACTCTCCCAAGGGCCCTGCAATCCCCGCGCCCACACCATTATTATAGGTCGCTTGCCCGTGGGTATTTCGCCGTGTCAAAGGTGTCAAAACCGGAGAGGTCGCCGGCTTCGTAGCCCTTTTTAAACCAGCGGGTGCGCTGTTCGGAGGTCCCGTGGGTGAAGGATTCGGGCGTAACGCGGCCCTGGACCCGCTTTTCGATGGCATCGTCCCCGATCACCCAGGCGGTGCGGATGGCGTTTTCGATATCGCCATCTTCGAGGTAGCCCTGCTTCTCTTGATAGTGGGCGACGACCCCGGCCAGATAATCCGCCTGCAGCTCCAGGCGGACGGAAAGCTCGTTGGCTTGGGCCTTGGAGAGGCGGGCCTGCTGTCGGTGGACCTGGTTTAGGATGCCCATCTGATTTTGGACATGGTGGCCAACCTCGTGGGAAATGACATAGGACATGACGAAGTCGCCCTCGTGGGCATGGAACTTGTTGACCAGCATCTGATAAAAAGAAAGGTCCATATAAATTCGTTGATCTGCCCCGCAGTAGAAGGGGCCGACGCCCTTATCGGCCAGGCCGCAGCCGGTTTTGATCGACTCCTGGAAAATCAGAAGGCGGGGCTCGGTATAGGTATAGCCATAGGAGGGCAGAAGCTCATGCCAGGTATCTTCCGTGTCCGCAAGGACCACGCCGCTGTACTTATAAAGCTCCTCCTCATTGGCCGTCAAGCGAATTTCCTGGACCTGTCCGGAGGGGTAATCCTGCTGAAGCGATTGGGTTCCCCGGACCATGTTCAGGGCCAGGTATGGATTTCCCGTCACTAAAAATATAATCAGTCCAATTAATAGGCCCGCCCCGCCGACTCCGGCGGCCGCCCGGCCGCGGCCGCCGCTGGAAACGTTGGAGCTGGATCTTCTTCCTTGCCAGCGCATAAGATTTCTCCTTCCTTAATCAGGGGATCCGCAAAGAGGGATCGCAATGCGATTTCTGTAAGTGGGACCCGTAATTTTGGATCGCAAAGTGGTTTTTGCAAAGTGGGACCCGCAGCGGGGCCCCCCAAGAATCATTCATCTTTTATTCATTTTACTACGAAATAGTCAGGAATAAAGAAAAAAGGGTAATAGTAATTTATACGATTCAAAACCCGACCCGAAGCCATTTCCATAGGAAGGGGCGAGGGGTATAATAAGAAAGGATAAAGGTTCGGGGCCGCCGATGGCGCCTGGGCCAGCATAGTCCGAGAAAGGATCAACAATATGAAATTTTATGACAGCAAAATTCAAAAACGTGACCAGGAGACCAGCAATTCCTATTCCTTCGTCTGCGATCTGCCGGAAGGCTACCAGTGGAAGGCCGGCCAGCACGCCCGCTGGCGTTTCGTCGGCTTTAAGGGTCTGGAGGGAGAAGAGGCGGAGCGGATTTTCACCATTTCTTCGGCTCCTGAGGACAAGTATTTGATGTTTACCACCCGGATTGCCGACAAGCATTCTCCCTTGAAGGACGCCCTCTTAAACCATTTTCAGCCGGGCCTTCCCATCCAGATTTCGGACCCCCTGGGAAAATTCACCTTCCATGAGGAGGCGAAGTCCTCGCTTTGCATTGCCGGCGGCATTGGCATTACCCCCGTGCGCTCCCTCCTCAAGCATTTTTCGGAAAATCCTTTGCCGGACCATCCGATTACCCTCTTTTATTCGGATGACCGTGGTGAATATGCCTATGGCCATTTCTGGGACCAGGTCAAGGAAAAGATGCCGAATCTCGAAATCCAGTTCTTTGACGATGGCAAGGCCTGCGGGGAGGCGACTCGCGCCTATGCCAAGGACCATGGCAATGAGGCCGAATACCTGATCGCCGGCTCTCCCGGCATGAACAAGTTCTACGAAGGGCTTCTGGCCGAGGAGGGGATCGACAAGGACTCGATCGTCACTGACAAGTTCATGGGATACTAATTTTATGGCAGCTTATAGGATTCGAAAGGGCGAAGATCGGGACCTGTCCCTGATCTTCGCCTTTATTAAAAATTTAGCGGAATATGAAAAGATGTCTGACCAGGTCTTCGCCGATGAGGACCTTCTCTATGAGTGGCTCTTTGAAAAGAAAATCGCCGAAGTCTATTTCCTGATGGAGGGGGAGAAGGAGGTCGCCTTTGTCCTCTTTTTCCACAATTTTTCCACCTTCCAGGGCCGGGCTGGCCTTTATGTCGAGGATATTTTCGTTCTTCCCGAATATCGTGGCCATGGCTATGGCAAGGCTCTTTTTCACTGGATGGCCAAAATTGCCATAGACCGAGGCTGCAGCCGGATGGAGTGGACCTGCCTTCATTGGAATGAGCCCAGCATCCGCTTTTACCGGTCCCTGGGGGCCGTCCCCATGGACCAGTGGATTCTCTTCCGCCTCACCGGTCCGGCTCTGGAGGAGCTGGGGAAGGAATGAGGAAGGGCTGAGCCCGCGCTGCAGTTGAGCTCGGTCTGAGTCTCGTTGCCTGTTTAATTCTAAAGCCAAAAGGCTGAGCCCGCGCTACTGGCGCGGGCTTTGGGGCTTGAATGACTTGGCACGGTGTCCGCTTCAGAAATAGGGCGATGATTTCAGTGGTAAGCCGCAAGTCTCCAAAAGCCACTTACGGAATCTCAGTGGGAATTGGCAAGTCTTAAATTCCCACTTATGATTTTTAAGTGGAAAAAGCCAAGTTTCAAATTTCCACTTATGATTTTTAAGTGGAAAAAGTTGAGTTTTAAATTTCCACTTAAATTTTGTAAGTGGAAAAAGACAAGATTCAGATTTCCACTTAAATTCCATAAGTGGAAAAAATCAATTTTTAAATTCCCACTGCATTTTCAAGTAGGAACAGCCGTCTTGATAAATATTTAACAAGAAAGCCCTTAAAATCGGTTTTTGCCGTCACTTCCTCAGCTTCCACCCGCGGCTAAACAAAGAAAGAAGGAGCGGGCCCATTGGGCCCGCAGCTTTTATATTCTTTAATTTTTAGAATCTTGGCGGTTTTGACCGTTTTTCTCAGTGGACAGAAGGCGGCTCAGGCCGGCTCGCCGAGGAGCCGGCCTGAGCCCTGTTATCCTTGAAGTCGGTGGAAACTGTGCAACCGCAGCAGGTCCCGCTGCAGCCGGAGCAGCCACAGGACGACCCGCCCGATTTTTTATCCCGAACCATCTTGCGGATGGTCCAGACGATGAGAATAAGGATGAGGCCGCCAATGATGATGGAACTAAACGGATTGGCAGCGACAAGAAGAATAGGAAGCATTTTTTACTCCTTTAACTAGTTATAGGCCGGGGACCAGCTTTGCCCGGGCGGTTACGACCGCCGGCGCCGACCGCTTTCCCCGTTGCCCGATGGCCAGCGCAGAATTGGCGCCCGGCCCGCGGGCCGCGAGGCCCGGCTCGACACCCGCCCGCCCCGCCGGCCGCGGGGCTGACCCAAAAGGTCCGCCGAGGCGGGACTTGACCGAGGTTAGATCGGGTCCGGACCCTGTCAAAACGGGGACCTTTTCATGTGAAACGTCGAGCTCGCCGATTTGCCATG
>CAMYOR010000116.1 GCA_947278105.1 uncultured Tissierellia bacterium | reverse complement strand
GCTGAAGGGTGCCTGAGACTGGGCTTTGAAGATGTCGTCGAGGTGGGCCTGGGAGCAGATCTTACCACAATGAATGAAGCCAAAGAATTTTTGGAGACGGTTCCGGACAAGTCCCCCTATTTGGGGACTTCCTGCTGCTATTCCTGGGCCCTGATGGTTAAGAAGAACTTTCCCGACCAGGACGAATTTATTTCCGAAACTTATCCGCCCATGATCTACACGGCCGATCAGCTAAAAAAAGCTCATCCCGGCTGCAAGGTCACCTTTATCGGGCCCTGTGTTTCCAAAAAGCTTCAGGCTCTCCAGCCCAACGTCAAAGACCATATTGACTTTGTCATCACTTTTGAAGAGTTGATGGGAATGTTTGATGCAAAAGACATTGTTCTGGAGGAACTGGAGACGGATTTTAAATTTAATGATGCTTCGGGAACGGGAAGGGGGTATGGGGTCGCCGGCGGAGTCGCCAAGGCGGTCGCAGACCGAATCCATGAGCTGGATCCCGTCCGTGAGGTCCAGGTCCATGCGGCCGAGGGACTGAAGGAATGTATGAACCTGGTCTGGTCGGCCAAGGCGGGAAGAGAAGATGGAAAGCTTTTGGAGGGGATGGCCTGTGAGGGCGGCTGCATCGGCGGACCCGGAACCATCGTAGCCCTTCCGGTCTCTCGCCATGCCAATGACCTCTTTGTCAAGGAGTCCTCCATTGGATCACCGGCGGATAATGACAAAATTCCGGAGGAAGATAAGCCTGTTTATAAGCCTTTTTAAGGGAAGGAACGATTGCCAATGACACAAAACATGGCCGGGATCGTGGATATCGGCTCCAATACGATTCGCTTTAATATTTATACCGATAATAAAAACCGCTACCGAGTGGTCGCAGGAAAAAAGAATTTTGCCGGCCTCAGCGCCTATGTCGAAGAGGGAAAGATGGGGGATGCCGGCACCGAAAAGGTAATTAAATATTTGAATAAATTCAAGAGAACCCTGGATGACTTGAATATCAAAGAATATTACATTTTTGCGACCGCTGCGATTCGAAATGTCTCCAACTCCGAAGAGGTTATGAAAAGGATCCAAAAAGAAACCGGCCTGGAGGTTCATCTCTTAAGCGGGGAGCTGGAATCCTACTGCGATCTGATCGGCCTTTTAAATGACCGCATTGACCTTAAAAATGGCTATTTAATTGACATTGGCGGTGGCTCGACAGAAATTATTCTCTTTAAAAATCGAAAATTCACCGACTATTTCTCTATCCCGGAGGGGTCGCTGTCCCTATATAAAAAATACGTGAAAGGGGTCCTGCCCACCCGAGAAGAATTTGAAAAAATTGAAGCCTATGTTCAGGGCCTGGTCAAATCGTGTCCGGTCCGGAGAGAAAAAGTGGAGATGCTCTACGGGCTGGGAGGAACCATCCGGGCCACGGGCAACATTAACCAGGAGCGCCTTTTAAAAGAAAATAACCGTGAAATTCGAAGAGAAGAAGCGGATGAGCTTTTAAGTCAGCTGGTTGAGGGGGATCCCCGGGCCCTTCACTATCTTTTGCAGGTTGCTCCTGAGCGCGTCCACACCCAGGTCCCCGGAATGTGTATGCTCTGTGAGGTCATGGCCGCCCTGGGCTGCGATTCTATGGAGGTTTCCCGGAACGGGGTCCGGGAGGGTTACCTCTTTTTCCGCCGGAACAATTTGAGCCTGGATTCTTTAAAGAAATAGGGGAAAGAGAAAGTGCTGGAATTTGACCCATTAAAACAAAGCTTTGCCTCCAACCGTTTCTGCCTGGCATCCAGCCGGGGGATGACCGCCAGCTCCTCCGCCCTCGCCGCAGAAGCGGGGGCAAAAATGCTTCGCAAGGGGGGAAATGCGGTAGATGCGGCCATTGCCATGGCAGGAGCCCTTACGGTGGTCGAGCCGACCGCCAACGGCATCGGATCAGACAATTTCGCCATTCTTTCGATGAATGGGGAAATTTTTGGGATGCGAAGTCAGGGAGCATCCCCCTATGAGCTAACCCTGGAGAAGGTCCAAAACAAGTTTTCCTCCATGCCCAAGCGGGGATGGATCCCGGTCACGGTCCCGGGAGCTCCGGCAGGCTGGGCTTTTTTAAATGAAAAATTTGGAAGGCTCAGCCTTCTTGAATGTTTACAGCCGGCGATTTCCTATGGACGGGAGGGCTTTGCCCTACCTGCCACGGTGGCCTATTTTTGGAAACAAGAAGCGGAAGAATTTCTTGCCCGATCAAAGAAGGACCCGGCCTTTCTTCCCTGGGTCCGGACCTTTATTCCGGGAGGAAGGATCCCTGAGGCTTTTGAAAGGGTCTTTCTCAAGGACCATGCCGATACCCTGGAAAAGATTGGTCAGAGCCAGGCGGAAGACTTTTACCGGGGAGACCTGGCAATAAAAATCGCAGCCCAAAGCCAAAGAGACGGCGGATATTTATCCCTGAAGGACCTGGCCGATCACCAGGCGGAAGAGGTGAGGCCAATTTCGATTTCTTACCGGGGAAAGAGGGTTTTGGAGCTTCCGCCTTCGAATCAGGGCTTGGTCGCCCTCCTTTGCCTGAATATATTAAGCCAATTTACCATTACAAAAAGGGATGAGTCCTACTACCACCTTCTTATGGAAGCTTTAAAGCTGGCTTTTGCAGATGGAAAAAAATACATCACGGATCCCGCCTCCATGACTCTTTCGCCGGAAGCCTTCTTAGATCCGGCCTATGGAAAAAAGAGAGCCGGGGAGATTGGAGAAAAGGCCCAGGTCTTTTCCTGGGGCAGACCTTCCGGCTCCAATACCGTCTATCTGGCCGCCGGGGATAAGGACGGAAACCTGGTCTCTATGATTCAGTCCAATTACCAGGGTTTCGGGTCAGGGATTGCCATTGAAGGCACGGGCATCTCCCTACAAAACCGGGGGGCGGATTTTTCCCTGGATCGCCGTCACTGCAATGTCTTAGCTCCCCATAAAAAAACTTATCATACCTTGATTCCCGGAATGCTGGCCGAAGAAGGAAAGGCCATCGCCGCCTTTGGGGTGATGGGCGCCTATATGCAGCCTCAGGGTCACGTCCAGGTAATTTCTAACCTTTTGGACTTTCATGAAAATCCGCAGATGGCCTTGGATGCCCCCCGGCTCCAATGGCTGGAGGAAAAGCGCTTTTATATGGAAAAGACCTTCCCTGAAAAAATCGTGGAAGGCCTTCGCAAACGAGGACATGAAATTGAAATTCCCGACCAGCCGACCAGCTTCGGACGGGGCCAGATTATTTACAAAAACCCCGAGGGGGTTCTGATTGGCGGAACGGAGAGCCGAACTGACGGGAACATCGCCCTTGGCTAGGACTTCTGAAGTCAGCCCCAGCATCCTATGAGCCTTGGGGAAGGACGCTTTTCTGACTTAATTTTTCGGATTTGAGCTTTCCACGGCCTGGGATTTTTCCCAGGCGGTCCCGTCTTTGGACTTCCAAACTAAACCCTGAGGCGTCTGGATGGTGCCACCGCCTAAGGGAAGTCCTTTTTTGAAAGTCCCCTGGTAGGTCCACCCATCTTTGGACTCAAAAAGTCCTTCCCCATAAAAAAATCCATCTTTAAAAGCCCCCGAATAGGAAGAGCCAAGCGTTGAATCGACCCGGCCCTTTCCATCGGGATATTTTCTGTTTGTCATGCCGGTGTAATAAAATCCCTCGGCCAGGGGCAGATTTTTCACCGATTTTTCATTCACGGGGATCAGGGCAAAGAGCGCACAGGAAAGAATCAGGAGGACCGAAAGAACCTCCAAAACTTCCCGAAGGCTGATTTTTTTCCACTGAAATTTCATAAGCTTCACCTATTTCCTGTCTCTTATACACATCTCCGAGCCCACGAGACATCTCAGG